>JAEWKG010000292.1 GCA_023386135.1 Pseudomonadota bacterium
ATCGTGCTTGGCTGCGGCCTGGCGATTCTTACCGGCTGCGGCCCGGACGACCTCGCGTCGCCCGGCACCACCGGCGACGTGAACATCACCATCCCGACTCCGCCGCCCCCGCCGCCCCCGCCGCCGCCGACCTCGGCCACCGCGACTCCGGCCGGCGCCTGCCCGACGCTGACCAACGACGGCAGCGTGACCCTGACCGATCGCGGCACCATCACCGGCCCGACCGGCGGCTACCGGGTGTGCGAGTTGCCCAGCCTCATTTCCAAGAGCGTGACGCTGCCAAAGATTTCCGGCCTGCTCTACGCGCTCAACGGCCGGGTCGACGTCGGTTGTGACGGCGGCTTCAACGCCCCCACCGCGGGTTCGAACTTCGCCTCGACCACGGTCGGCTGCACCGCGCCGCTCAACGCCGACACCAACGTCACGCTGACCATCGCGCCGGGCGTCGTGCTCTACGCGCGCACCGGCCAGTCGTGGCTGGCGGTCAACCGCGGCAACAAGATCAGCGCGGTCGGCACCGCCAGCGCGCCGATCGTGTTCACCAGCCAGGATAACGTCGCCGGGCTCAACACCGACAGCTCGATCGGCCAGTGGGGCGGCGTGGTACTGCTCGGCCGCGGACGGGTGACCGACTGCGTGCTCGGCTCGGTCGCCGCCGGCACCTGCGAGCGCGACACCGAGGGCGCGGTCAACAAGGCCTACTTCGGCGGCAATGACGACACCTACAACGCCGGCACGATGAGCTACGTGCAGATCCGCTACTCGGGCTTCGTGCTCAGCGCCGACAAGGAGCTGCAGTCGCTGACCGGCGAGGCGATCGGCACCGGGACCACGATCGACCACTTCCAGTCGCACAACAGCTCGGACGACGGCTCGGAGTGGTTCGGCGGCGCGCCGAAGATGAAGTATTACATCGCGACCGGCGCCGACGACGACAGCCTCGATGTCGACACCGGCGCGCGGATGAGCGTGCAGTATGCCCTGCTGGTCCAGCGCCCGGGCGAAGGCGACGCACTGTTCGAGATCGACTCCAACGGCGCCGAGACCGATACCCCGCGCACCAACCTGAAGGTCGTGAACTTCACCGCCATCCAGCCGCAGGCGAGCAACCAGAACAATTCGACCGGCGACAAGGCCTCGGCGCTGTTCCGCGGCAATTCGGACACCACGCTCTACAACGGCGAGATCATCACGCCTGCCAACGAATGCATCCGCATGACCTCAAACACCGATAGCGCCAATCGGGCGACTTTGACCGTGAAGTCAGTGGTGCTGCAGTGCTCTGGGACCGGCGACGCCAAGTACATCGGCGACGGTTCGGGCAGCGCGCCGTTCACCAGCGGGCAGGTCCGTGCCTTCGTGACCGGCGACGCGTCGAACAACGAAGCGTTCGTCAACAGCCTGACGATGACCTTCGTCAACGGCGCGAACGAGGACGCGGTGACCCCGACCGATCCGAGCGGTCTCGCCACCGGCGCGACGATCCCGGTCGGGTTCTTCACCGCCACTCCGACGCCGTACAAGATCGGCGCGGCGTGGAGCGCGAACAACACCTGGTACACCGGCTGGACCTGCAACAGCAACTATGCCGCGCTCGGCGGCGCGAGCGCCTGCACCTCTTTGCCGGTCATCTGATCGCCAATCGAATGCGGGGGCGGCGGCAGCGGCCGTCGCCCCTTCGCGCACCTGACGACTTCTTTTCGTATCTGAGGGGTTATCCCGATGTCCACCAAGCTGCGGCTCGCCGGCGCGCTGCTGTTCACCAGCGCCCTGACCGCCCCCGCCATCGCTCACGCGCAATCGGCCGAAGACACCGCCCCCCCCCCCACCCCGCCGCGGGGCGAGGCGGGGGGGGACGCCGCCGCCACCGACGCCCCGGCCGATGACATCGAAGTCTCGGTCCCCGGTGGCGGAGGCGAAATCGTGGTCACCGGCGCCCGCCAGCGCAGTCTTGAGCGCTCCTCCGCGCAGGTCGTGTCGGTGCTCGGCACCGCGGAGATCGCGCGCACCGGCGAAGGCAACATCGCCGGCGCCCTTTCGCGCGTCACCGGCCTCAGCGTGGTCGGCAACGGGTTCGTCTATGTCCGCGGCCTCGGAGACCGCTACAGCCTGGCGCTGCTTAACGGCTCGCCGCTGCCGAGCCCCGAGCCGCTGAAGCGCGTTGTCCCGCTCGACCTGTTTCCGACCGGCGTGGTCGCATCCTCGCTGGTGCAGAAGAGCTACTCGGTGAACTACCCCGGCGAATTCGGCGGCGGCGTGATCAACCTCACCACCAAGGCGACGCCCAACGAGCCGTTCCTCAGCATCGGCCTCGGCATCTCGGGCGACACCGAGACGACCTTCCACACCGGCTACACCTACTACGGCAGCAGCACCGACTGGGCCGGGTACGACAGCGGCCGCTCCGTCCCGCAGTTGCTGCAGGACTACTTCGACAGCAAGAGGCTGATCGGCACCGATGCGGTCGACACCACCCCGATCGCGCGCCAGCTGGTCACCGCCAACAACGCGGTCCTGCAGCGCGATCATGACACGATGCCCAACGTCTCGGCGTCGCTGTCGGCGGGCAAGACGTTCCCGCTCGGCGCGCTCGACTTCGGCGTCATCGCCGCCGCCGGCTACAGCAACAAGTGGCTGACCAAGGACATCATCCAGCAGAACGCCTCGGGCTTCGACCTGACCTCGGTCGAACGCGACTTCCGCACCATCAACACCGACCAGCGGATCCTCGTCAACGGGCTGCTCGGGTTCGGGCTGGAGGGCAGCGGCGGCAAGCTGCGGTGGACCAACGTCTACATCCACGACACGATCAAGAAGGCCTCGCTCGGCCTCGGCACCAAGCCCGCGCAGAGCGGTGCCGGCACCGATTTCATGCGCCAGCGCACCGCGTGGTTCGAACGCCAGCTGTTCGACAGCCAGATCGTCGGCGAGATGCAACTGACAGGCGCGCTCTCGCTCGAAGGGCGGCTGAGCTACGCCAACACCAAGCGCAAGGCGCCGTCCGACCTGTTCTTCGAATACGTCCGCACCGACACCGGGCCGTTCGCCGGCAACTTCTTCAACCGCCTCAACAACGGCGCGCTGGGCGACGGCGACGTCACCTATTCGGACCTCAACGAGGATCTCTACGCCGCCGGGCTGGACCTGACCTGGAAGCCGCTGGAAAACCTCTCGTTCACCGCGGGCGGCGCCTATTCGGACACCGCGCGCAGCAGCACGCGGCGCAATTTCCTGTTCGTCGCCCCCAACAACTTCCGCGGCAACAGCGACGTCATCACCGCCCTCGGCCTGGAGCGGATCGACAACCTGATCGCCACGCTGACCGACCCCAAGTTCGTCGCCGCCAACACCCCCGGCGCGGGCGGGTTGACGCTGATCGAGACCGATCCCGGCACGCCGGCGTTCGATGCCGGGCTGGAGATCAAGGCGGGCTACCTCAAGGGCAACTGGGCGTTGGGCCCGGTGTCGCTCGACGCGGGCGTGCGCTACGAAGACGCGGTCGAAACCACCACGCCGCAGATCACGTTCCTGTCGGTGCCGCCGAGCGTGCCCGGCAGCATCCTGGCGCGCGGTTACTGGCTCCCGGCGGCAACCCTCACCTGGGAAGTCACGGACAAACTGCAGATGCGGCTCAACGGATCGAAGACGATCGCGCGTCCGCAGTTCCGCGAGCTGATCCCGCAGCCGTACTACGATCCCGACGACAACCGCTCGTATCGCGGCAACAGCGGGCTTACCGACAGCCAGCTGTATAACGCAGAGGCGCGGTTCGAATACTACATCGCGCCCGAGCAGCGCGTCTCGCTCGCGGGCTTCTACAAGAAGATCGACAACCCGATCGAAGCCTACGTCGTCAACTTTGGCGGCGACTTCGTGACCTCGTTTGCCAACGCCCCCAAGGCCGACCTCTATGGCGCCGAGTTCGAGGCGGTGAAGTACTGGCCGCTCGCGGGGATTGGCGGCGGGTTCTTCGCCCCGCGCCGGCTGGTGACGATCGCCAACTATACCTTCTCGAAGTCGAAGCTGATGGTCGCGCCGGGCGACACCACGCGGATCGATAACGCGACGGGACTCGCGACAGATTATTTCCACGACGGCTCCCCGCTGACCGGCCAGTCGGAACATATCGTCAACGTGCAACTGGGTCTTGAGAACACTGACCGCCTGTCGCAGCAGACGATCTTGCTCACTTACGCCAGCGAGCGGGTGATCAGCCGCGGCCTCAACGGCACGCCGCCGCAGCCCGACGTGATCGAGAAGCCGGGCTTCCAGCTCGACTTCGTGTGGCGCGAAGGGTTCAACCTGTTCGGCACCGAGATCGAGGCGAAGTTCGAGGCGCGCAACATTCTCGGCCAGGGGCACGAGGAGTTCCAGCAGTTCGAGGACCGCCGGATCGACATCAACACCTACGACCTCGGCACGACGCTGGCGTTCTCGCTGGGGGTAAAGCTCTAGCGCGGGCGCAGCTCGGTCAGGGCGTGTCGAACACGTACCCGACCGAGCGGACCGTCCGCAGCGGATTGGCGGCGCCCGCGGCCTTGAGCGCGCGGCGCAGGCGGCCGATCCACACGTCGACCGTGCGCGCGTCCAATGGCGGGTCGTGCTTGCCGAGCCCCGCGATCAGCTCCTCGCGGGTCAGCACCCGATCGGGATGCTCGGCGAGGAAGCGCAGCAGGCGGAACTCGTTGGGTGGCAGGACGATCGGCTTGCCCGCCCACCGCGCCTGCAGCGCGAGCATGTCGATGGTGAGCTCGCCGACCACGAAGCGGTGCGCGGCGTGGCGCTGGCCCGCACCGTTCTCGGTCGCCAGCACCCGGTCGAGCACCCGTGCGCGGTCGAGCGGCCCGACCATATAGTCGTCGGCCCCCGCCCGCAGCGCGCGGCGCTGGTCCTCGCCATCGGGGGTTTCGAGCACCATGGTGATATGCGCGGCGCCGGTGCGCGGATCGGCGCGCAGGCGGCGGCACATCTCGAGCCCCGCCATGTCCTCCATCACCCAGTCGACGAACGCCCACACCGGGCCGTCGACCAGGTGATCGGGACCGTCGGCCCTGAGGTCGCCGAACAACAAGCGCTTGCCCGCCTGCTGCACCTCGCCCAGCGCGGCCACGCTGGCGTCGCTCGAGAATATGTTCACCACGTCCATCTCAGCGTGTCCCGGTCTACAGCGAGACCGGATTGCCGCGCGGATGTGACGCGCTTGTTACGCTTGTTGCGGCTCCGGCGCGCGGAGCTGGCGGGCGTAGAACCAGCCGATCCCGATCAGGCTGAAGCCGAGCGCCATGAACGACGCGATCCGCGCCAGGCCCGCAAGGCCCGCCGCGTCAACCAGGAACACCTTGAGCACCGCGACGACCATCAGCGCGAGGCTGCCGATACGCCAGCTGCGCTCGTGCGTACGCGCGCCCCATAGCAGGAAGGCGACGGCGACGACGATGCCAAGGAGCGAGCGGAGCAGGTCCTCGCTCTGGCCGATGGGGATGCTGGCGAGGAGAGAACCGGCGAAGGCTTGGCGGAGCTCGCTGAGCGCGAACAGCGCGACCGCCAGCATGACCGCGCCGTCGATGGCCCAGCGGACGAACGGCGGCTCGGCGGGGAGCCAGCGGCGCAGGGTGAACAGGATCGCAAGGCCGATCCCGTACGCGAGCAGCAGGGCGTTGAGCAGCGGGATCGCGCCGACCGCCTGCTCGCTCCACAACGGGTTGTGCAGCGCGAGCGAGAACCATGCGAAGTGTGCGAGCGCGACGAGCGCAAGGCCGATCGCGACCTTGGCCCAACCACGGGTCCACGCGAGCCATGCCGCGCCGAGCAGCAGCGCCTCCCACACCGCGCGCTCGACCACCCCGGTGGCCGCGAAGTCCGCGCCTGCCACCGCGGCAAAGGCGTGGCGGAACACGATGTGCCCGGCGACCGCGGCGATCGCCACCGCCACTCCGCCGGCCAGCCTGCGTGTCCTGTCGGCGGGCGCCAGGATGTACGCCCACGCGGCAAAGCCGACCATCGCTGGCAGCAGGTTCAGCGCAACCGAACGGATCGCGGGCAGGTTGGCGGTATCCATCGGCGCCCCGACCAGGGCATAGCTGCCCGCCTGCAACCAAGCGAACAGGGGCTGCAGTGCCCACAACGCGGCCAGCAGCGCCAAAGTTACAATCGCACCGCGCAAGGTGGGCGCCCTCCAGGCGAGCGCCCCCGCGATGAGCGCCGCTACCCACGCGAGGCTATCCTGCGGCAGCACCTGCGCCAGCGCACCCAAGCCCAGCAAGGCCGACGCAGCCTCCGCCGCTTCGAGCCACCCGCCCGCGCGCAATTCCGCCCGCCGTGCCAGCGTCACCGCGGCCGCCGGGAGAAGTGCGAGCGCGAGCAGGGCCAGCGCCATCACGGCCTGCGGGCTCACCGGCAGCGCCGCGCCGAAGTGCCACAATGCGGCCAGCGCAATGCCGAGCGCGACCCCGCTCGCCTGCGCGATGTCGAGCGCTCGTCCGTGCCTCCGCACAATCTGGCCCAGCGGCACGCCGGCGAAGATCGCCGCCAAGACCGCGCTCACCAGCGCGAACTGTCCGGCCGGCGGCGCGTCCCAGATGCCGAGCAACACCACACCGATCACCGCCGCGACCGCATTGGCCTCGCGCATGGCCGCCTGGCGCCAGCCGAACCACCCCAGCGCGGCGCCGAGCAGCAGGTAGAGCGACCACTCGAGCGGTCCGAACCGGCCCGCCACCAGCACCGCCAGCTGCACCGCCGCAAGCCCTGCCGCGCCAATCCGCACCAGCCGCTCGATCCGACCGCTTCCGTCGCCCGCCAGCGCCGGGACAAGCGCGCCGAGCAGCACGAGATAGGTGCCGAGCGCTGCCACATCGGCGCCGCGCACCGCTCCCTGCACGGTCAGCAGCGCGCCCCAGCCGAGCCCGGCGCCAAGCGCCGCGAGGCCAAGCCAGCTACGCGTCTGGCGGCGGCCGGTCACTGTAAGCCCGGCGGTCACCAGCGCGAGATAGAGCGTCAGCAACGGCAGGTTGGCGTGCTCGCTCCCCACCAGCGCCGGCGCGGCGAACCCGCCGACGAGGCCCAGCACCGCGCTCGGCAGGCCGAAGCGATACGACAGGCCGATCGCCGCCGCGGTCACCGCCGCCAGGCCCAGGAAAGCAACCGTCGAGCCGATCAGGCCGTACGCGGTCCCCGCGAGGTAGAACGCGGCGTAGAGGGTCGCGAGCCCCGCTCCGGCCAGCGCCTGCGCCACGCGCGGGTCCGCCACCCGCTCGCGCCAGCGATACGCCGCCTCGGCAGCGGCGATCAGCGCGACGCCGAACAGGCC
>JAEWKG010000074.1 GCA_023386135.1 Pseudomonadota bacterium
ATGACCTACTACGGCCGCTGGACCTACAAGTACGAGGAAGCCGCCCGCCAGGGCGCGGCCGCCGCGATCATCGTCCATGACACCTTCCCCGCCGCCTATGGCTGGAACGTCGTCAACTCGAGCTGGACCGGCGCGCAGTATTACGTCCAGACTGCGGACGACGGGATGAGCCAGACGATGGCCAACGGCTGGGTGCAGAAGCCCGTCGCCGAGGCGATCCTGGGCGCGGCGGGCAAGAACCTCGCCAGCCTGACCGCAGCGGCGCAGCAGAAGGGTTTCAAGGCCGTGCCGCTCGGCCTCACCGCCAGCTTCGGGTTCGACAACGCGATCCGCAAGGCGAACTCGCACAACGTCGTCGGCATCCTGCCTGGCACCACCCGCAAGGACGAGTACGTGCTTTACTCGGGCCACTGGGATCACTTGGGACGCTGCACGCCCGATGCGACCGGCGACGACATCTGCAACGGCGCGGTCGACAACGCGACAGGCGTTGGCGCGATCACCGCGCTGGCCGATGCCAACCGCCGCGCCGGGCCGACCGCGCGCAGCCAGGTGTTCATCGCGCTGACGCTGGAGGAATCGGGCCTGCTCGGTTCCGAATATTACGCGCAGAACCCGATCTACCCGCTGTCGCAGACGGTCGGCGGAGTGAACATCGACGCACTGCAGCCCGGCGGCCGCGCGCGCGACTACGCGATGACCGGCGGCGACAAGAGCGACCTCAACGACCTGTTCCGCCAGGTGCTGGCCGAACAGGGCCTGCGCGAGTCGCCCGAGGATAGCCCCGAGAAGGGCCATTACTACCGCTCCGACCATTTCAGTTTCGCCAAGCGCGGCGTGCCGATGTTCGACCTGGGCCGCGGGGCGGACCTGGTGAACGGCGGCGTGGCCGCGGGCGAGGCGGCGGCCAAGGACTACGTTGAGAATCGCTACCACCAGCCGAGCGACGAATGGTCGGACAGCTGGGACTGGGCCGGCATGACCGAGGACCTCGCCCTCTACTTCCGCCTCGGCCGCCTGCTCGCCGAAGGGACCACGTGGCCCAACTGGCGCGCGAGCGACGAATTCCGGGCGGTGCGCGACAAGGACTGCGCCGCTCACACCGCGGGCTGCTGACGGCAGCGCCATGACCGCGCTGATGCCGCCCGAGTGGGCGCCGCAGGACTGGCTGTGGATCGGCTTCCCGCACGATGCCGACGAATGGCCTGAGGTCCTAGAGCGCGCGCAGGAACAGATCGCAGCATTCGCCAACGCGGTGGCGGAAAGCGGGCAGGGAGTGCGCCTGCTGGTCCGCGATGCCGCGAACGAGGCGCGGGCGCGGAGCCTGGTCTCGGGCGCGGTCAGGCTGGAGCGGCGGACCTTCGGCGACGTGTGGCTGCGCGATACCGGACCGCTGGTGCGCGCTGACGGAGCCGCGCTGCGCTGCCGCTTCAACGGCTGGGGCGGCAAGTACCTGATGGCGGGCGACCAGGAGATCGGCGCCGAGCTTGCCCGCGATGCCGGGCTGGCGGTGAGCGAGTCCGACTGGATCCTGGAAGGCGGGGCTATCGACGGCGACGGCACCGGCCTCGTCGTCACCACCGAGCAGTGCCTGCTCAACCCCAACCGCAATCCCGAGCTGTCGCGCGGCGAAATCGAGGCGCGGCTGGCGCGCGACCTCGCTTTCGACCGGGTGCTGTGGCTCGGCGATGGCCTACTCAACGATCACACCGACGGACACGTCGATAACCTCGCGCGGTTCGTGGGCCCCAATCGGCTGGCGCTGCCGCGCGCGACCGGCCCGAACGATCGCAACGCGGCGATCTACGCCGACGCCAAGGCGCGCGCCCAAGCGTTCGGGGTCGAGGTGATCGAGATTCCCTCGCCCGGTCTCATCACCCGCGGCGATTTCGTCGAGCCGGCGAGCTACGCCAACTTTGCCATCACCACCAACCTGGTGGTGGTGCCGACCTTCGGCTCGCTCCACGATGCCGACGGGGTCGCAGCGATCGCCGCGCTGTTCCCCGATCGGGCGACGATCGGGCTGCCGGCCGATGCGGTGCTGGCGGGTGGCGGCGGCTTCCACTGCGCCAGCCAGCAGATGCCGGCTTTAACTCCAAGTTAGGGCTTTCGCGCGCAGCTTGCCCGCATGGCCAGGGCTGTCGCGCATATCCTCTCCGTCGAGTCGCCCATGGGCGAGCTGGCGCGGTTCGCGCTCGTGACCGGCTGTCCGCTGGCGCTGATCCTCGCCGGCCGCGCGCTGCCCTTCTAGGCCGCTGCCAGCTTCAGCACCGCCGCTCCCGCCGCCAGGCCGAGCACCCCGCCCGCGATCCATCGCCACGCCTTGGGGCCGATCCGCCCGAACGCGCGGTTGCCCGCCCAGTTGCCGACCAGCACCGCGGGGTAGAGCGCCAGCGCCAGGATCAGCTCGCGCCACGTCGCGACGCGCAGCGCCACCGCGCTCGCCACGCCGGTTCCCTGGGTGACGAGAAACACCGACATCATCGACGCCCGCGCCACCGGCGGCGGCAGTGGCCGGCGCAGGTAGAACGGCACCACTGGCGGACCCGGCATGCCGGCGAAGCCGGTCAACACGCCCGAGGCGATCCCGGTCGCGACCGCTTCGCCCTTACGCGCACGGTCATGCCGGCGCGGCGGCAGCAACACCGCGACGAACGCCGCGATCGCCACCAGCGCGATGAGCAGCCGCGCGACCGGCGGTGCGG
>JAEWKG010000077.1 GCA_023386135.1 Pseudomonadota bacterium
CGCCGCGAGCTGATGGCGAAGTTCGGCGAGACGGCGGAGGACAGCAAGAACAGCGTCTATGCCGGCGGCCTGTGGGTCCGCACCTCGCTCGACCCCGAGCTGCAGATCGCCGCACGCGATGCGTTGCGCGGCGGCATCTTGCGCTACAGCGCGGGCAAGGGCTGGACCGGGCCGCTGGCGCATATCGATGTCGATGACGACACCTGGCAGTCGCAGCTCGCCGCCTCGCCGCTGGGCATCGGCTACAAGGACTGGCGCATCGGCGTCGTCACGCAGCGGAGCGGCGGCAGCGGCAGGGTGGGCTTCTCCGATGGCCAGACCGCGCCGCTCACCGGCATGCCGGACGCGCTCAAGGCAGGCGACGTGATCGCGGTCGCTCCGGCGGGCAATGCCTATGCCGTGCGCACCATACCCGAAGTGTCGGGCGGCATGGTGGTGGAAGAACCCGCCACGGGCCGCGTGATGGCGCTGCAGGGCGGGTTCGACAATCGCCTGACCGACTTCAACCGCGCGACACAGGCGCTGCGCCAGCCCGGCTCGACCATCAAGCCCTTCGTCTATGCGACCGGCCTAGACCAAGGCATGACCCCGGCGACCGAGGTGCCCGACCAGGCGTACTGTTTCTATCAGGGCGCGGCGCTCGGCGAGAAATGCTTCCGCAACTTCGGCGGCGGCGGGGGCGGGGTGCACACCATGCGCTGGGGCCTCGAGCAAAGCCGCAACCTGATGACCGTCCATATCGCGATGGACGCCGGCATGCCCAACGTGGTGCGCACGTTCGAGCGGATGGGGATCGGTTCGTACAAGCCCTATCCGGCGTTCGCGCTGGGTGCGGGCGACACCACCGTGCTCAGGATGGTCAACGCCTACGCCACGCTCGCCAACTTCGGCCGCATGCATTCGCCGTCGCTGATCGACTATGTGCAGGACCGCAACGGCAAGGTAATCTGGCGCGCAGACAAGCGCGACTGCGCGGGCTGCAACATGGCCGAATGGAACGGCAAGTCGATGCCCCGCATCGGCGCCTCGGGCCGACAAGTGATGGACGCGCGCACAGCCTACCAAGTCGTGCACATGCTCGAAGGCGTCGTGCAGCGCGGCACCGCGGTGCGGGTTGCCTCGCTCGGTCTGCCGCTGTTCGGCAAGACCGGAACTACCAGCGGCCCCACCAATGCGTGGTTCATCGGCGGATCGCCCGACATCGTCGCCGGTGCCTATATCGGGTTCGACAAACCGCGGAACCTCGGTGGGTGGGTGCAGGGCGGCAACACCGGCGCGCCGATCTTCATCGACTTCGTCAAGGCAACGCGCGAGCGCTGGACCGATGAGCCCTTCGTCGCCCCTGCCGGGGTGCGCATGGTGCGGATCGACCGCCAGAGCGGCAAGCGGGTGTTCGACGCCTGGCCGACGAATGACGCCAAGGCCGCGGTGATCTGGGAAGCCTTCAAGCCCAGCACCGAGCCGCCACGGGCGACTCGCCAAGACGAGATCGCCGCCAAGCGCAACGAAATCCTCGAGCTCGTCCGCCGCGGCCGTCAAGCCAACGCCCAGGCCGCAGTCGCGCGCAAGGCCGAGGAAGAGACCAAGACCGACTTTGTCGAGGACCAGGGCGGCATCTACTGATGCGCCGCCAGAAGAGGATGCCCGCCATGAACAAGTTCGCCGCTCTTGCCGCCGCGCTCGCGCTGGTCGCCGTCCCCAGCGCTGCCAAACTGCCCGTTGGCGCGAAGGCGCCGAACTTCGCCACCCAGGCCGCGCTCGGTGGAACCGCATTTGGCTTCAACCTCCGCAGCGCGCTGGCGAAGGGGCCGGTGGTGCTCTACTTCTACCCCAAGGCCTTCACCAAGGGCTGCACGCTGGAGGCGCACGAGTTTGCCGAGGCGACGCCCGAATTCGCCAAGTACGGCGCGACTGTGATCGGCATGTCGAACGACGATATCGACACCTTGAAACGCTTCTCGAAGGAAGAATGCCGAGACAAGTTCGCGGTGGCCGCCGCGACGCCGAAGATCGTCAAGGCGTACCAGGCCGCGCTGGTTCAGGAAGGCAAGCCTACCGGCCTGACCGAGCGCACCAGCTACGTGATCGACCGCAACGGGCGTATCGTGTTCGTGCACTCCGATCTCGACTACAAGGATCACGTACGCCTTGCTCTCGACGCGGTGCGTACGCTGCAGGCCCGTCACCGCCACTGAC
Source organism: Pseudomonadota bacterium (assembly GCA_023386135.1). Lineage (GTDB taxonomy): Bacteria > Pseudomonadota > Alphaproteobacteria > Sphingomonadales > Sphingomonadaceae > Tsuneonella. The sequence continues at coordinate 2,197 of JAEWKG010000077.1, forward strand.
GCCGCGCGCGTCCATCCACCTTTCGCTTGCCTCCAGCCTCCGCTAAGCGGCGGGCCGCATTCCCGTTGGAGATGAATTCCCATGCGTGCCGAAGGGCAGGCCCATATCGATCGCATCACAGCGGCGCTGGCGCTCGTGCGCCAGTCGCTCGACTGGGACCGCGCCCTGCGCCGGCTTGACGAGCTCAACGCGCGCGTCGAGGACCCGAACCTGTGGAACGACCCCAAGGATGCCGAGGCGGTGATGCGCGAGCGGCGCCGGCTCGACGCGGCTATCGGCACGGTCAAGCAGATCACCGCCGAGATGGCGGACGCGGTCGAGTTCGTCGAGATGGGCGAGGCCGAGGGTGACGCCGAGATCGAGCGCGAGGGCCTCGAGACGCTCGCCCGGCTCGCCGAGCGCGCCGATGCCGACAAGGTCCAGGCGCTGCTCTCGGGCGAAGCGGACGCCAACGACACCTACGTCGAAATCCACGCCGGCGCCGGCGGCACCGAGAGCCAGGACTGGGCCGAGATGCTGCAGCGGATGTACACCCGCTGGGCCGAGCGGCGCGGCTACAAGGTGGACCTCGTCGACTACCACTCGGGCGACCAGGCCGGGATCAAGAGCGCGACGCTGCTGGTGAAGGGCGAGAACGCCTATGGCTACGCCAAGACCGAGAGCGGCGTGCACCGCCTGGTCCGGATCAGCCCCTACGATTCGAGCGCGCGGCGGCACACCAGCTTCAGCTCGGTGTGGGTCTATCCGGTGATCGACGACAGTTTCTCGATCGACATCAACCCCGCCGATCTCAAGATCGACACCTACCGCGCGTCGGGCGCGGGCGGACAGCACGTCAACACCACCGACAGCGCGGTGCGGATCACGCACGTTCCCTCCGGCATCATCGTCGCGAGCCAGCAGGACCGCAGCCAGCACAAGAATCGCGACATCGCCATGGGCATGCTCAAGTCGCGCCTCTACGAAGAAGAGATGCGCAAGCGCGAGGAGGCCGCGAGTGCCGAGCACGCGAGCAAAAGCGACATTGGTTGGGGCCACCAGATCAGAAGCTACGTCCTGCAGCCGTACCAGATGGTGAAGGACCTGCGCACCGGTTACACGTCGCCATCGCCCGACGACGTGCTCGACGGCGCGCTCGATCCGTTCATCTCGGCCGCGCTCGCCCAGCGGGTGACCGGCGAGAAGGTCGATGTCGAGGACGCCGATTGATGCGTTTCGCCGCACTGCTGATGGCGTCGCTGATTGCGCTCGGCGGGTGCCATCGCACCGACCCGAACGCTGATCGCCCCGAGACCGCGCGCGAGTTCCCGCGGGCCGAGCGCGCGGTTTCGGGGTTAGGCAGCAACCAGTTCTCGACCGAGACCGAACGCGACAGCGTCGGCGAAGCGCAGAAGGTCATGGACCTCGCCGAGATCAAGCCCGGCATGACCGTCGCCGACATCGGCGCGGGCGAGGGCTACTACACCGTCAGGCTAGCCGAGAAGGTGGGCGCCAAGGGCCGCGTGCTGGCCGAGGACATCGACCGCGATGCGCTCGACCGGCTCGGCCAGAGGGTCGAGCGCGAACGGCTCGACAATGTCTCGATCCGCCTCGGCACGCCGGACGATCCGCGCCTGCCGGCCAACAGCTTCGACCGCGTGTTTATGGTCCACATGTATCACGAGGTGCAGGAGCCCTTCGCGTTCCTGTGGCGCCTGTGGCCGAGCCTCAAGGCCGATGGCCGGGTGATTGTGGTCGAGGTCAACCGGCCGACCAACCAGCATGGCATCGATCCGCTGCTGCTGAGCTGCGAACTGGAGCGGGTCGGGTTCAAGCTCGAGACCTTCAAGGACGCGCCCGAACTGGCGGGGTACTATGCACAGTTCAAGCGAGCCGCTACGAGGCCTGAACCGGCGGCGATCGAGCCATGCCGGCAGCAGTCGGGAACGACTGGTTCCGCGCCGCGCTGATACAGCGGCGCCGCGACACTAACGGGGATGTAGATACACGCGATGGCGTTCAAGGGATTGCAGCCGATTCTATACGGCGGACGCGAGGTCTGGCCGCTGGTCGAAGGCGGCAAGGGCGTCTCCGCCACCAATCACATGAGCTCGGGCGCGTGGGCCGCCGCGGGCGGTATCGGCACGGTTAGCGCGGTCAACGCCGATAGCTACGATGCCGAGGGCAAGATCATCCCCCAGGTCTACGACGCGCTGACCCGGCAGGAACGGCACGAGCAACTGATCCGCTACGCCATCGACGGCGCGGTTGAGCAGGTGAAGCGGGCCTACGAGGTCGCGAGCGGCAAGGGCGCGATCAACATCAACGTGCTGTGGGAGATGGGCGGGGCACAGCAAGTGCTCGAAGGCGTGCTGGAGAAGACCCGCGGCCTCGTCACCGGCGTGACCTGCGGCGCGGGCATGCCCTACAAGCTGGCCGAGATCGCCCAGCGCTTCAACGTCCACTACCTGCCGATCATCAGCTCCGCGCGCGCCTTCCGTGCGCTGTGGAAGCGCAGCTACAGCAAGGTCGCCGACCTGATGGCGGCGGTGGTTTACGAGGACCCGTGGCTCGCCGGCGGGCACAACGGGCTGTCGAACGCTGAGGACCCGCTGAAGCCGGAAGATCCCTATCCCCGCGTCAAGGCGCTGCGCGAGACGATGCGCGCCGAGGGCGTGAGCGAGGACACTGCGATCGTCATGGCTGGCGGCGTATGGTTCCTGCGGGAGTGGAACGACTGGATCGACAATCCCGAGCTCGGCAAGATCTTGTTCCAGTTCGGCACCCGCCCGCTGCTGACCGTCGAGAGCCCGATTCCGCAGGACTGGAAGGATGCGCTGCGCGAACTCGACGAGGGCGACGTGCTGCTGCACAAGTTCTCGCCCACCGGCTTCTACAGCTCGGCGGTGAAGAACGATTTCCTGTGGGACCTCATCCACCGCTCGGAGCGGCAGATCCCCTACAGCAAGGTCGCCGCCGGCGAACACACGCAGCAGCTCGACGTCGGTGTGCGCGGGCGCAATTTCTGGGTCGCGCCGACCGACTACCAGCGCGCACAGAGCTGGTTCGCGCAGGGCTATACCGAGCCGCTCAAGACCCCCGACGACACCATCGTGTACGTCACGCCTGAAAGCCGCGACATCATCCGCAAGGACCAGAAGGACTGCATGGGCTGCCTGTCGCACTGCCAGTTCTCGAGCTGGAAGGACCACGACGACTTCACCACCGGCCGCCTCGCCGATCCGCGCAGCTTCTGCATCCAGAAGACCCTGCAGGACATCGCCCACGGGCAGCCGGTTGCCGACAACCTGATGTTCGCCGGCCACGCCGCCTACCGGTTCAAGCAGGACCCGTTCTATTCGAACAACTTCACCCCCACGGTGAAGGAACTGGTCGACCGTATCCTGACCGGCGACTGAGCCGCGCAGCCTAGCGCCAGAGCTGCATCGAGCGGATTGCCGCGGGCATCTGCTCGTCGCCGTCGGGACGCGAGATCACGCGCTCGATCAAGCGCCACTTGCGCCGCACCGAGCTGCGGTCCCACACGTCTGTGAGCCAGGCCTCGCCCGACCAGTCGTCCGCTCCGAGCGATACCTCGATGGTGATCGGCGCCGCGAACACCGCGGTGCTGCCGTGGCGGCGAACGTAGATTTCGCCGAACCGATAAGCCTTGCAGCGCAGCCGCGTCGTCGCCGCTTCGAGCCAGCTCGCGCGGTCGAGGATCGCGGGGCGAGTCGAGCCCAGGAGGAAGATGAAGTCGCGCGAGGCGAGTGCCTTCATCGCGTTGCGGTCGCGCTGGATCCACGCGCGCATGAACTGGTGTTCGAGCGTTTCGATCTTGGCGGAAAATTGGTCCATCGGTCTGGCGCCCTACAAGACACCGCGCGTGCCGCGCTAGGCCTTTGTTCGCATGAGCCAATGCGACTCCGGCGCGAGGAAGTGCCGTTCGACGAACATCCGGTAACCAGCGAACCGGGCGAGCGCTGGCCCCCGTTCCGGTACTTTCGCTGCGGGATCGTCGGTGCGCATATCGTGCACGAGCTGCTGGGTGCTGAGGCCAGGAGGCAGCGCCTCGGCAATTTGTTCGCGCAAGGTCCGGGCGCGGTTGACCAGCTCATGCGCGGCCGATGGCTCGATGGTGCCATCGTCCATCGTTTCCAGAACGCGGCAGCGGTAGGTGGCGCAACGCGTGGGCCGGACTGCGTAGATCGCGCACGCTGGTGCGGCAAAGTGGCGACAGGGATGGGACAGGCGCTCAGGGGCGTCGAAGCCGTGCTGAGCGAGCCGTTGCCGATCGCTGTCGTTTAGCTCGACCATCTCGAACAGACCGCCGTCGCAGCACAGTCCGCACGACAGGCACAGAGCGCTCGCCGCGTCGGTCAGCGAGTCGCTCAGACGAGGCCTTCCAGGACCTGGTCGGGTGGCCGGTGGCCGTCGGCCCAGAAGCGGATATTGGCGATGACCTTGGCGCCCGAATCCTCCCGGCCCTCGATCGTCGCGCTGCCGATGTGGGGTTGGGCGATGACGTTGGGCAGCGCGATCAGGCGCGGATCGACTTGGGGCTCATCCGGATAGACGTCGAGCCCCGCGCCGCCGAGGTGTCCGCGCTGCAGCGCCTCGATCATCGCGTCATAGTCGATGAGATCGGCGCGGGCGGTGTTGATGATCGTCGCGCCCGGCTTCATAGCCGCAATGCGATCCGCGTTCAGCATCCCCCGGGTGCTCTCGTTCGACGGGCAATGCAGCGTGACGATGTCCGATGTGCTCAGCAGGGTGTCGAGATCGTCGATGTACTCGGCGCCGAACATGTTTTCCGCCGAGACCGGCAGGCGATGGCGGTTGTGATAGCGGATGGTGAGCCCGAACGCTCGCGCGCGCCACGCGACGGCCTGGCCGATCCGGCCCATGCCGACGACGCCGAGCACCTTTCCGCCGAGCTTGCGCCCCAGCAGGCTGAGCGGTGCCCACCCGGTCCATTCGTTGTGGCGGATGAGCGCGGTGCCCTCGCGCAGGCGTCGGGGAACGCCGATGATCAGCGCCATGGTGAGGTCGGCCGTATCTTCGGTGAACACGCCGGGCGTATTCGTGACGATCATTTTGCGCGCCCGAGCGGCGGCGAGGTCGATGTGGTCGACCCCCGCGCCGAAGCTGGCGATGAGCCCAAGCTGTGGGCCGGCCTCGGAGATCAGCGCGGCGTCGATGCGGTCGGTAACGGTCGGCACCAGCACGTCGGCGGTCCGCATCGCCGCCACCAGCTGGTCGCGGGTGAGGGGAACGTCCTCGGTATTGAAAGTCGCATCGAACAGTTCGCCCATGCGCTCCTCGATCGAGGAGAGCAGGTGGCGGGTGACCACCACCTTCGGCTTAGCGGTCCGGCGCGGGGCGGGGCGATCGCTCATGGCAGGGGGGCTAAGGGGTGCGGGGGCGGGCGGTCAAGCGCCGCTTGAAGCAAGGCCGCCGGTCGCGCTATCCGAAGCCCATGCGCTTCACCGTTCTTGCCGCCCTCGCTCTCCTTGGCACGCCTGTTGCGGCGCAGGAGCGGGAGGTGCCCTATTGGGCCTCGATCAAGGCCGCAGTGCTCAACCTCCGCGCGGGGCCTGGGCGCGACTATCCGGTGCGCTGGGTCTATCACCGCCAGGGGCTGCCGCTGAAGGTCGTGCGCGTGCACGAGGGGTGGCGGCTGGTGCGCGACCCCGATGGGGACGAGGGCTGGGTGACGGCCAACCTCCTCAGCAAAGATCGCGGCGGGGTCGTCATCGGTCACGGGCTGGCGGCGATCCGCGCCAAGCCGACCGATGGATCGCAGCTCCGCTGGAACGCCGAGCCAGGCGTGGTCGGCAAGATCGAGGACTGCGACGACGGCTGGTGCGAGATCGATGTCGGCGGCCGCCGCGGGTACATGCGCGCCGACCGGCTGTGGGGCTCGGCCAAGCTGTAGGGAGCGGACGGGGCGCCCGCTCCCCACCGCAGGTCAGCTTGCTGCCGGAGCGGGGGCTGCCGCCGCCGGAGTGATCGTCAGCACCTGCTTGCCGTCGGCCGAGGTCGCTGTGAACGAACCATCCGCGCCCGGAGCAGTCGTCGTCCAGCATTCTTCGGGCTTGCCGCCTTCGGGCGTGAAGCAGTCCTTGCCGTCCTTGCGGGCGAAGGTGCCCTTCATCTGCTTGCCGTCCTTGTCGGTGTCGACATAGGTGCCGTCGGCATTGATCGTGGTCGTGCCCATCTCTTTGCCGCTGGCGTCCTTGGCGGTGTAGGTGCCGGGCGCCGTGCCGGTGTCGGCGGCCATCGGCGTGGCTTCGGCCATCGCTGTATCGGTCGCGGCCGGCGCCTCTTCGGCCTTCTTCTCGCAAGCGGCGAGCGCCAGGGTGGCGGCGGCGGCGAGGATCAGTGTGCGCATGTCAGGTCTCCCCCTCAAAGGGCGACCCGCGGGCGTGATACCGGAAGCCGGGGCGAAACGGAAGCGGTCAGGCCAGCTCCACCGCCACCGCGGTCGCTTCCCCGCCGCCGATGCAGAGCGAGGCGACGCCGCGCTTCAGGCCCTTCTGCTTGAGCGCGTTGAGCAGCGTGACGATGATCCGCGTGCCGCTGGCGCCGATCGGGTGGCCGAGCGCGGTCGCGCCGCCGTTGACGTTGACCTTGGCATGATCGAGCCCGAGGTCCTTGATCGCGAACATCGCCACGCAGGCGAAGGCCTCGTTGATCTCGAACAGGTCGACTTCGTCTTTCGACCAGCCCGCCTTCTTCAGCACCTTCTCGATCGCGCCGACGGGGGCGGTGGTGAAATCCTTCGGTTCCTGCGCATGCGCGGCCATCGCGACGATCCGCGCGACCGGGGCGAGGCCCTTGTCCTTCGCCACGCTCTCGCGCGCCAGCACTACCGCGGCGGCGCCGTCGCTGATCGAGCTCGACGAGGCGGCGGTGATGGTGCCTTCCTTGGCGAACGCGGCACGAAGGGCGCGGATCTTGTCGGGATTGCCCTTGGGGGGCTGCTCATCGGTATCGACGGTCACGTCACCCTTGCGGCCCGAGATGGTCACCGGGACCACTTCGGCGGCAAAAGCGCCGCCGGTAATCGCCTCGTTCGCGCGGCGCAGCGACTCGACCGAGTAGTCGTCCTGCGCCTCGCGGGTGAGCTGGTACTCGTCGGCGGTGTCCTGCGCGAAGGTGCCCATCGCGCGGCCTGCCTCGTAGGCATCTTCCAGCCCGTCGAGGAACATGTGATCGTAGGCGGTGTCGTGCCCGATGCGCGCGCCCGAACGGTGCTTCTTGAGCAGATACGGCGCGTTGGTCATGCTCTCCATGCCGCCGGCGATCGCGACATCCAGCGAGCCCGCGGCGATCGCCTCGCTCGCCATGATCACCGTCTGCATGCCGCTGCCGCAGACCTTGTTGACCGTGGTCGCCTGCACCGATTTGGGCAGGCCGGCCTTGAGCGCGGCCTGGCGGGCAGGGGCCTGGCCGAGCCCGGCCGGAAGCACGCAGCCCATGTAGATGCGCTCGATTTCCTCACCCGCAACGCCCGCGCGCTCGACCGCCGCCTTCACCGCGGTAGCGCCAAGATCGGTCGCCGAGACATCCGACAGCACGCCCTGCATGCCGCCCATCGGGGTGCGGGCGTAGGACAGGATGACGACGGGATCGGCGGCGGAGAAGGTGGTCATGGCTGCAGCCTTTCGTATGAGCTTTCGGGCGACTTAATGCTGCACTGCGGCATTGGCAATCGCACGGCCCGCAAGTTCGCCTGCGCGCGACTCATGTTGGACTTGTCACACGTGTCACGGTGTCCTGGCGAAAGTTTGTCGCCTTGCGCGGAGTCGCGTCGCCTTGCGGCGATTTGATGTCGCCTTGCGCGGGTCGCGTGTCGCCTTGCAAAAGCCAGGTGTCGCCTTGGTAACGCCGAGTGTCGCCTTGCAAGGCGCTGAAAAGGGGTAGGTTTCCAATCATCGGCAAAGACTGTGGCACACTGGGCAGGCTGTAGGACAGCGCGTCGCTCGCGGGCGCTTGCCAAGCGCGCGGCTATCGCCGAACATCGGTGGCAAATCGAGACGGAGGGATCTGATGGCCGACAACCGCAAAGCCGAGCTGACCGCGTTGCTGGAGAAGCAACGCGCTGCCTTCACCGCCGCCCGGCCGGAATCGCTCGACGTGCGCCGCGATCGGATCGAACGGGCGATGGCGCTGCTCAAGGAGCACGGCGAGGAATTGTGCCGCGCGATGAGCGCCGACTTCGGTAACCGCAGCCCGCACCAGTCGATGATCACCGATATCGCCGGCACGGTCGGCTTCGGGCGCTATTGCCTCAAGCACCTCGGCGGGTGGTCGAAGTCGGAGAAGCGCAAGGTCCAGTTCCCGCTCGGCCTGCTCGGCGCCAAGGCGGAGCTGCGCTACGAGCCCAAGGGCGTGATCGGCATCCTCGCGCCGTGGAACTTCCCGGTGAACTTGAGCTTCGGCCCGCTGATGCAGGTGTTCGCCGCCGGCAATCGCGCGATGATCAAGCCCAGCGAATTCACCGAGCGCACCAGCGAGCTGATGGCGGAACTCGTCGCCAAGCGCTTCGACGAGGCGGAATGCGCGGTCGTCAACGGCGGGCCCGAGGTCGCGCACGCATTCAGCGAACTGCCGTTCGATCACCTCGTCTTCACCGGCTCGACCGCCACGGGGCGCAAGGTGATGGAAGCCGCGGCCAAGAACCTCGTCCCGGTCACGCTCGAGCTTGGCGGCAAGTCGCCGGTGTTCCTCGGCAAGAACGCCGATCTCAAGAAGGCCGGCGAGCGGATCGCGCTCGGCAAGATGATGAACGCGGGCCAGATCTGCCTCGCGCCCGATTACCTCTACGTGCCCGAGGAGGACGAAGAGGGCGCGGTCGCCGCGGTCCAGCTTGGCGTGCACGAGATGTATCCCAAGCTGCTCGACAACGAAGACTACGCCAGCGTCGTATCCGACCGGCACTTCGACCGCCTCCAGGGCCTGGTCACCGATGCGCGCGAGAAAGGCGCCGAGGTGATCGAGGTGAATCCGGGTGAGGAGGACTTCGGCTCCTCCAACGCGCGCAAAATGCCCCTCACCATCCTGCGCAACGTCACCGACGATATGGCGGCGATGCAGGAGGAAATCTTCGGTCCGGTGCTGCCGGTGAAGACTTACAAGGCGATCGACGAGGCGATCGATTACGTGAACGGGCACGACCGTCCGCTCGGCCTCTACTACTTCGGCGAGGATGCGGGCGAGCGCGAGAAGGTGCTGACCAAGACCATCTCCGGCGGCGTGACGGTCAACGACGTGGTGTTCCACGTCTCCATGGAAGACCTGCCATTCGGCGGCGTCGGACCGTCGGGAATGGGCAGCTATCACGGGATCGAGGGCTTCCGCGAATTCAGCCACGCGCGCAGCGTCTATACGCAGCCCAGGATCGATATCGCCAAGCTCGGCGGGTTCAAGCCGCCGTATGGCGCGGCGACCGCCAAGGCGATCAAGGGCATGATGAAATAGGCTGGAGAGGAGCTCGAGCTTCCTCCTCCGTCCCCGTCGGCCCGGACTTGATCCGGGCTAGTGCTTTTTTGAGGCGCGGCGCTGAAAGGCAGCACGACCCCGGATCGAGTCCGGGGTGACGAAGCTGTTGTTTTGGAGCTGAATCCACACGCCGCAACCAAGGTTCTGAAGTTTGCAACTGACGCGCCCTTGCACCCGGCTAGGCCCCGGCCTAGAGGCGCGCACGAACCCGTAATCAAACGAGTCAGCCCTCTTGGTCGACCTGTCGCAATACCTGCCGATCCTGATCTTCCTCGGCATCGCGCTCGCGCTGTCGTCGCTGTTCGTGTTCCTGCCGATGGGCGTCTCGCGCCTGACCGGCACGCACAATCCCGACGCCGAGAAGCTGAGCGAGTACGAATGCGGCTTCCCCGCGTTCGAGGACCCGCGTGAGCCGTTCGACGTGCGCTTCTATCTCGTGGCGATCCTGTTCATCGTGTTCGACCTCGAAGCGGCGTTCCTGTTCCCCTGGGCGGTGAGCCTCGAATTCACCGGCTGGCCGGGCTGGATCACGATGATGGTGTTCCTCGCCGAACTCGCCATCGGCCTGGCGTACGCGTGGAAGAAGGGAGCGCTGGAATGGGAGTGAACCGCCAGCCTTCATTGAGCCACGAGCTTGCCAATCCCGCCGCGTCGACCGTGAGCGGGCCGGGCGAGAACTGGGTGCTGCATCCGAATGCCCAGGCGCCCGACGCGAGCTTCTACAATGGCCTGTCGACCGAGCTCGACAACAAGGGCTTCCTCGTCACTTCGACCGAGGAGCTGTTCCAGTGGGCGCGCACGGGCAGCCTGTGGTGGATGACCTTCGGCCTCGCGTGCTGCGCGGTCGAGATGATCCACGTCAACATGCCGCGGTATGACATGGAGCGGTTCGGCGTCGCCCCGCGCGCGTCTCCGCGCCAGTCGGACGTGATGATCGTCGCGGGCACGCTGTGCAACAAGATGGCCCCGGCGCTGCGCAAGGTCTACGACCAGATGTCGGATCCCAAGTACGTCATCTCGATGGGATCGTGCGCCAATGGCGGCGGCTACTACCACTACAGCTACAGCGTGGTGCGCGGGTGCGACCGGATCGTGCCGGTCGATATCTACGTGCCGGGCTGCCCGCCCACCGCCGAGGCGCTGCTCTATGGCGTGATGCAGCTCCAGCGGAAGATTCGCCGCTCCGGCACGGTTGAGCGCTAAGCATGGCCACCGTTTTCCATCCCGCGCCGAGGATCGCCTCGAACGAGGGCGTGCAGGACGCGTTGTCCGCCGCGCTCGGTTCGATGCTCGTTGCGGCCAAGGAGGAGCATGGCGAGATCGTGCTCACCGTCGCGCGCGACAGCGTGGAAGACGCCTTGCGCCTGCTGCGTGACGAGCACGACTACCAGCAGCTTATGGAGATCGCGGGCGTCGACTACCCAAGCCGTGCCGAGCGGTTCGAAGTGGTCTACATGCTGCTCAGCCTGACCAAGAATCACCGCATCATGGTCAAGTGCACCGCGGCGGAGAGCACGCCGGTGCCGACGGCGACCAGGCTGTGGCCCAACGCCGGTTGGCTCGAGCGCGAGGTGTTCGACATGTACGGCGTGCTGTTCGCCGGCAACACCGACCTCCGCCGCATCCTCACCGACTACGGTTTCGAGGGGCATCCGCAGCGCAAGGACTTCCCGCTCACCGGCTATACCGAACTCCGCTATTCGGAAGACGAGAAGCGCGTGGTGTACGAACCGGTCGAGCTGCCGCAGGACCTGCGCCAGTTCGACTTCATGAGCCCGTGGGAAGGCGCGGACTACGTGCTGCCCGGCGACGAGAAGGCCGCCGCCGCGCCGCCTCCGCCGCCGGTCGCCGAGCCCAAGACGACCGAGAAGAAGGGCCAGAGCGGCGCCGGCGAGCCGAGCGACAGCAAGGCCGATGACAAGAAATCAGGCGGCTCCCCCGCGCAGGAGAAGACGCGCAAGGCCGAGCCGGGCGCGCCCGCGCCGACCGAGGGCCGTCCTGCTCGCAAGCCCCGCAAGGCCTCGGCCAAGGACACCAAGGACGCGACCGAAACCGCCAAGCCGAAGCGCGTCCGCAAGCCCAAGGGAGAGGGCGCATGAGGGCCGCGGCAGCGTTGCTCGCGCTCGCGCTCGTCGCCGGCTGCTCGAAGCAGGGCGAGGGTGAAAGCTCGAATGACTTCGCCAACCGCGTCGGCGGGGCGGGGCAGGGGACCACGCAATCCGCGGCCGAAGTGAACGCGCAGCCGGTGGTTGCGCCGACCGGCAAGGTCGCGCTCACTCCGCTCGCGCCGGCCACGCCCAAGACGCTTGGCACCGTCGCGCATACCTGCCAGTTCGATTACCAGGGCCGCACCCTGCTGGTGGCGGGCGCCGACGATCTCACCGGCGCCGGCGTGCGCGGCGTGCTGGTCGCCAACGGCGGCGAGATGGCGATGCCCGGCTCGCCCACCGGCGTGGCGCAGGTCATGGCCAAGGGCGTGACGCTGAAGGGCGACGGCTACACCGCGACGGTCAAGCCGGGGGCGGCGGCCTCGCTCACCCTTACCGGCCCCGAGGGCGAGACGGTGTTCGCGCCTGGAACCTGGAGCTGCCCGAAATGACCATGGAGCTGGAACGCTCGCCGCCCACCGGCGACGAGGTCATCACCAACTACACGATCAACTTCGGGCCTCAGCACCCCGCGGCGCACGGCGTGCTCCGCATGGTGATGGAACTGGACGGCGAGATCATCGAGCGGATCGATCCGCACGTTGGCCTGCTCCACCGCGGCACCGAGAAGCTGATCGAGCACAAGACCTACCTGCAGGCCCTGCCGTACTTCGACCGGCTCGATTACTGCAGCCCGCTGTGCATGGAGCACAGCTATGTCCTCGCGATCGAGAAGCTGCTCAATCTCGAGGTGCCGCTGCGCGCGCAGTACCTCAGAGTGCTGTTCGCCGAGCTGACCCGCATCTGCAACCACATGCTGAACCTCGGCAGCCACGTGATGGACGTCGGCGCGATGACGCCGAACCTGTGGCTGTTCGAGATCCGCGAGGATTGCCTCAACTTCTTCGAACGCGCGAGCGGCGCGCGGATGCACGCGGCGTGGTACCGCCCGGGCGGCGTGCACCAGGACGTGCCGCTCAAGCTGCTGACCGACATCGCCGACTGGCTCGACACCCGCCTGCCGCGGCTGTTCGAGGACGCGATGAGCCTGGTGGTCGACAACCGCATCTTCAAGCAGCGCAACGTCGATATCGCGGTGGTCAGCAAGGCCGACGCGATCGCATGGGGCTTCTCCGGCCCGATGATCCGCGCCGCCGGCATCCCGTGGGACCTGCGCAAGAGCCAGCCCTACGACGTGTACGACCGGATGGACTTTGAAATCCCGGTCGGCACCGCTTCGGACTGCTACGACCGGTTCATGGTCCGGGTCGAGGAAGTGCGCCAGTCCGCGCGCATCATGAAGCAGTGCCTCGCCGAAATGCCCGAAGGCCCCGTCTCGAGCACGGACCGCAAGGTCGTCCCGCCCAAGCGCGGCGAGATGAAGCAGTCGATGGAAGCGCTGATCCATCACTTCAAGCTCTATACCGAAGGCTTTCACGTGCCCGCGGGCGAAGTTTACGTCGCCACCGAAAGCCCCAAGGGCGAGTTCGGCGTTTACCTCGTGTCGGACGGCAGCAACAAACCCTACCGCTGCAAGATCCGCCCGACCGCGTTCAGCCACCTCCAGGCGATGGACTTCATGTCCAAGGGCCACATGCTCCCCGACGCAACCGCCATCCTCGGCGCGATCGACGTGGTGTTCGGGGAGTGCGACCGGTGATGATGAAGCTGCTAAACCTTGCTCGTCGCGTTCCGTGGCCACTGCATATCCTGCTTACTCTGCTGGGGAACGGCGTCTCAACCTCGCCAGACCCGAAAGAGAAGCGTGAAGGCCGCTCACATGGCTGATCGCGCCCCGCATCCCGACACCCCCGAACTGCGCGAGCGGTGGGACAGCTTTGCTTGGGCCGGCGACAATGCCGCCAAGGCGAAGGAGATCGTCGCGCGCTATCCCGAGGGGCGGCAGCGCTCGGCGGTGATGCCGCTGCTCGACCTCGCCCAGCGGCAGGTCGGCGCGGAGACCAACACGCAGGGCTGGCTGCCGATTCCGGTGATCGAGTTTGTCGCCGCCCAGCTCGACATGCCGGTGATCCGCGTGCTCGAGGTCGCGACGTTCTATACGATGTACAACCTCGTACCCGTCGGCCGCTTCCACGTGCAGGTCTGCGGCACCACGCCGTGCATGCTGCGCGGCTCCGACGACATCATGGCCGCGTGCAAGAAGCGCGGCATGGCCAAGGGCCACACCACCGCCGACGGCATGTGGACGCTGACCGAGGTCGAATGCATGGGCAACTGCGCCAGCGCGCCGATGGTCCAGATCAACGACGCCAACTACGAGGACCTGACCCCTGAACGGCTCGACCACGTGCTCGACGAGCTCGCCGCGGGCCGCTTCCCCAAGGAAGGCACGCAGGACCCGGCGCGGCACACCGTTGAGCCGGTCGGCGAACCGACCAACCTCGCCGCGATGATGACCGAGAACCACGACTACCGCGGTGAGTGGGCATGAGCATCCTCACCATCATCATCGCGATCGTGCTGATCTTCATCGCCTTCAAGGTGGTGAAGGGCGTGATCAAGTTCGGCCTGATCGCGTTGATCCTGGTCGCGGCGATCTATTTCCTCAGCCAGGGGGGCATGGGCTGATGCGCAAGTACCTCAAGCCTTTGAGCGCGGTCGTTGCCGGCATGGCGGCGAGCTTCGGCCTGCAATACGCCGGGGTCGAGCCGCTCTACGCCAAGGTCGCGGGCCTCGCCGTGGTCGCCGTTGTGCTCGCGATCTACTGGCGCCGGAGTGCCGCGGCATGAAGCAGAACAGTGCGGCCTTTTTCGCCATCGGCGCGGCGTTTTTCGCAATCGGCGCGAGCCAACTAGCGCTCAAGTCGCCCGGCGGCGGAGCTGCGTTCATCGCGCTCGGGGCGGCGTTCGTCGCCATCGGGGCCAGTAAGCGGAAGTCGGAGGGCGACGATGCTCGCTGACAAGGATCGCATCTTCACCAACGTCTACGGCTTCCAGGACTGGGGCCTGAAGGCGGCGCAGGCGCGCGGCGACTGGGACGACACCAAGGCGCTGATCGCGCGCGGGCAGGACTCGATCATCCAGGAGATCAAGGACTCCGGCCTGCGCGGGCGCGGCGGCGCGGGCTTCCCGACCGGCATGAAGTGGTCCTTCATGCCTAAGGAATCGAAGGACGGCCGGCCGAGTTTCCTGGTCATCAACGCCGACGAATCCGAGCCCGGTTCCTGCAAGGACCGCGAGATCATCCGCCACGATCCGCACAAGCTGATCGAAGGCGCGCTGGTGGCCGGCTTCGCGATGCGCGCGCGAGCGGCCTACATCTACATCCGCGGCGAGTTCATCCGCGAGGCGGAGACGCTCTTCAAGGCGGTCGCCGAGGCCTACGACGCCGGCCTGCTGGGCAAGAACGCCGCCGGTTCGGGCTACGACTTCGACGTCTTCGTCCACCGCGGCGCGGGCGCCTACATCTGCGGCGAAGAGACCGCGATGATCGAGAGCCTCGAAGGCAAGAAGGGGCAGCCGCGCCTCAAGCCGCCGTTTCCGGCCGGCGCGGGGCTCTATGGCTGCCCGACCACGGTCAACAACGTCGAGAGCATCGCGGTCGTGCCGACGATCCTGCGGCGCGGCGCCTCTTGGTTCGCGAGCTTCGGGCGCGAGAACAACAAGGGCACCAAGCTGTTCCAGATCAGCGGCCACGTGAACCGGCCGTGCGTCGTCGAAGAGGCGATGAGCATCCCGTTCAGCGAGCTGATCGAGAAGCACTGCGGCGGCATTCGCGGCGGCAAGGACAACCTGCTGGCGGTCATCCCCGGCGGTTCCTCGGTGCCGCTGGTCCCGGCGGAACAGATCTGGGACTGCCCGATGGACTTCGACGGACTGAAGGAGCTCGGCAGCGGGCTTGGCACCGCGGGCGTGATCGTGATGGACAAGTCGACCGACGTCGTCCGCGCGATCAGCCGCATCAGCTATTTCTACAAGCACGAGAGCTGCGGCCAGTGCACCCCCTGCCGCGAAGGCACCGGGTGGATGTGGCGCGTGATGGAGCGCCTGCGCACCGGCGACGCGCACATCGACGAGATCGACATGCTGCAGCAGGTCACCAAGCAGGTCGAAGGCCACACCATCTGCGCGCTCGGCGACGCGGCCGCCTGGCCGATCCAGGGCCTGATCAAGCACTTCCGGCCTGAGCTCGAACGGCGCATCGCCGAGGCTGGGAATATGGCGGAGGCGGCGGAATGAAGCGGTTTATCACTCTCGCGGCATGCCTTTCGCTGACAGCCCCGGCGTTCGCTCAGGTCGAGCCTGCGCAGGCGCCGGATCTGCCGATTGCGAACGACGCTTCGCTTGAAAGGTCGCTGCAAGATGCCGAGCGCGATCGCGCTGCAGCCAAGCTCAACGATCACGATTCCCGGATGGCCCTGCAGCATTACGGTTCTTGCGTCGCGGAGAGCAGCGCCGGTGAAGCCGGCCGCGTGATTGCGATGGACTTCACCACGCCGACGTACCGCAATGCGCTCAAGCTGCTCAGCCAGGACGCCGCCAAGTTCTGCGCCGACAAGGCATTCGGCACCGGCGTGCTCCGGTCGGCGAACTTGTTGTTTGCCGGTGAAGTGGCCGAAGCGTTGGTGGAGAAGTCGGGCGGCTCCGTCGCTGGCCAGCTCGCCAAGGCGGCTGCCGCTCCCGCTACCACCGGTTTTGCGCTGACCGACAAGGTCGCGATCTGCGTCGTGCGCTCGGTGCCCGATCAGGTCGCCGCGGTGTTCGCCACCGAGCGCGACAGCGCGGAGGAAACCGCCGCCATCACCGCACTCAGCATGCCGGTGCAACTGTGTGCCAAGGCTGTGCAGGCGACCAAGCCCATGTCGATCAGCCCGGCGGGTCTGCGGGCGATGCTCGCCACTGCCGCCTTCCGCTCGATCCGTTCCGCAGGGACCGCTTCCTGATGCCAAAAGTCACCGTCGACGGCGAGCAGATCGAGGTCCCCGATGGGGCGACCGTGCTGCAGGCGTGCGAGCTTGCCGGCAAGGAGATCCCGCGCTTCTGCTATCACGAGCGGCTGAGCATCGCGGGCAATTGCCGGATGTGCCTGGTCGAGGTGAAGCCCGGGCCGCCCAAGCCGCAGGCGAGCTGCGCGCTGCCCGCCGCCGAGGGCCAGGAAATCCGCACCGATAGCCAGATGGTAAAGCTGGCGCGCGAAGGGGTGATGGAGTTCCTCCTCATCAACCACCCGCTCGATTGCCCGATCTGCGACCAGGGCGGCGAGTGCGACCTGCAGGACCAGTCGGTCGCCTATGGCCGGGGCGGCACGCGCTATTACGAAAACAAGCGCGCGGTGACCGAGAAGTACATGGGGCCGCTGATCAAGACGGTCATGACCCGCTGCATCCACTGCACCCGCTGCGTGCGCTTTTCGGAGGAGATCGCCGGCGTCGACGAGATCGGCGCGCTCGGGCGTGGCGAGGACATGCAGATCACCACCTATCTCGAAGGCGCGGCCAAGCACGAGCTGTCCGCGAACGTGATCGACCTGTGCCCGGTCGGCGCGCTGACCTCGCGTCCCTATGCGTTCGAGGCGCGGCCGTGGGAGCTGAAGAAGACGCTGTCGATCGACGTGTCCGACGCGGTCGGGGCGAACATCCGCCTCGACAGCCGCGGGCGCGAAGTGCTGCGCGCGCTGCCGCGCATCAATGATGACGTCAACGAGGAGTGGCTGAGCGACAAGGGTCGCTACATGGTCGACGGGCTGACCCGCCGCCGGCTCGACAAAGTGTGGATCCGGCGCGGCGGCAAGCTGCAGGCGGCGAGCTGGCAGGACGCCTTTGCGGCGATCCGCAAGGCCAAGCCCGGCGGCAGCATCGCCGCGATCGCCGGCGATCTGGTCGATTGCGAGACGATGTTCGCGGCCAAGACGCTGCTCGGTGCGATGGGCTCGACCCTGCTCGAAGGCCGGCAGACGGGAATGAGCTATCCGACCGGCAACCTCGCGGCGGTGAACTTCAACTCGACCCTCGCGGGGATCGAGACCGCCGACGCGATCCTGATCGTCGGCAGCCACATCCGCTGGGAAGCGCCGCTGGTGAACGTTCGCCTGCGCAAGGCGGTCAAGCGCGGCGCCAAGGCGTTCGTGGTCGGGCCGCACTGGGACACGACCTACCCGGCCGAATTCCTCGGCGACGACGCGGCGGTCCTTCACGACTTGCCGGGCCACGTCACCGAAGCGCTCGCCAAGGCCGAGCGGCCGGCGGTGATCGTCGGCGGCGCGGGGCTGGCGGCGGGCGCGCTCGATGCGGCGCTGTCGCTCGATGTGCAACGCGATGGCTGGAACGGGTTCAACGTCCTCCATATGGCGGCGAGCCGGATGGGCGGACTGATGCTCGGCTTTGCGCAAAAGGGCGGCATCGCCGATATCGCCAAGGCGGAGCCGAAGGTCGTGCTCGCGCTTGGCGCGGACGAGGTCGACTGGTCGCAGTTCGCAGGCAGCCTCAAGGTCTACATCGGCCACCACGGCGACAAGGGTGCGCACGCGGCGGACATCATCCTCCCGGCGGCCGCCTACAGCGAAAAGGACGGCACGTACGTCAACACCGAGGGCCGGGTGGAGTTCGCCGAGAAGGCCGTGTTCGCCCCCGGCGACGCGCGCGAGGACTGGACCATCCTGCGCGCGCTGGCCGATGCGTTCGGCGTGAGCGTCGGGTTCGACAGCCTCGCAGAATTGCAGGCGAAGATGATCGAGGAAGTCCCGGCGCTCGGCGTCGAAGGGCTGGCGAGCTACGGCAAACTGCCGAAAGCCGGGAAGACCAAGGCCAAGGGTGCGATCCGGTATCCAATCCAGGACTTCTACCTCACCAATCCGATTGCCCGCGCGAGCATGGTGATGCAGCGCTGCTCGGCGAACTGCTCCACGGCGAGGATC
>JAEWKG010000177.1 GCA_023386135.1 Pseudomonadota bacterium
TACTTGAATCGAATTCGACTAGAATTTTAGACAATCGCAATTGATTCAAATTTTATGCATTAACCGGCGAGGCTCTGTGACCCTTGCGGAAATCGCCGCAAAACGCGGCGTGTTAACCGCGCGCGCCTGCGGCGCCGGACATGCAAAAGGCGGTATCCGATGGCGCGGACACCGCCTGAGGGGCCTGGAAAATGCGGTTCCTGCGCGGCAAGCGCTTTACCGCATGGTAACGCTCTCTTCGAGAGTCTCCGGATCCTGCGCGTGGGTGAACTCCAGCGCAAAGCCTTCCTCGAGGTAGCGGACGACCCGGGCCGGCACGCAGCCGAGGCGCACCATCGATTTCAGGGGCGGGCGGGTTTCGGCGGCCACCGCCGAGCCCGACAGCGAGAGGTCGAGGATGCGGCAGCTCGTGCGCTGGCCGTCTTCCATGGCGAGCACGGCGATCGGGGTGCGCGTCACGATACGGTCGTGACGGCGGTCTTCCGGCAGGTTGAGGATGTCGCGGTTCGCCAGCCACGTGAGTTGGGCGGCGAGCTTGTCGCGCTTGCGGGCGGTGGCGCTCACCGTCATGGCAAAGCCGTTGTCGATGATACGGGTGATGCGGCCCTCGACCCTTCCGATGTGGTCGAGATAGGCGATCACGCGGTCGCCGACATTGCCGATGCCGGGCGCCAGCAGGGCGAGCCCCCCGGGCGACATATTGATGATCTGGCAGGGGAATTCACGGCGGTCGGGTAGCATGTAGCGGCCAAGCAAATGCACCTTGACGCGCTGGAAGCGTCGCCGCTCCTGCGCCGCCGGCAGAGATGATTTCTTTTGCGCAAATGACATCGTAGCCACCCGGCGCCGCATTTCCGGCGCTTCCCAGACCCTAAGGGGGACAGGGTTAACGATGTCTTACCGGCGGTTGCATCCGGTTCGACTTTACTTACGCTCTTCCGGCCTCAGCACGAAGATGGGGATCCGCGCAGCGATGGCGACCAAGACGGACAAATCCGCCGTCATGCCGCGGCCGGAGCCGGCGAAGCGACCGGCAACGCATGATTGAAGGAGTATCCGATGCGCGCCGAGTTCGAGACCATCGCCCTGTCGCGGATCGACGGTCACATCCTCACTGTCACGCTCAACCGGCCCGAGGTGTCCAATGCCCTCAACACGCAGATGGGGCTCGACCTCGTGGAACTGTTCGAGCATTTCTCGGTCGACCTGGAAGATCTGCGCGCGGTGATCGTGACCGGCAGCGGCACCAAGGCATTTTGCGCCGGTGGCGATCTCAAGCAGCGCGATGGCTTGACCGCCGAGGCGTGGCGCGCGCAGCATCTGATCTTCGAGCGGATGGTGCGGGCGATCCTCGGTTGTCCGATCCCGGTGATCGCGGCCGTCAATGGCGCCGCCTATGGCGGTGGCTGCGAGATCGCGGCGGCTTCCGATTTCATCTACGCCGCGAGCACCGCGCGCTTTGCGCTGACCGAAGTGACGCTCGGCATCATGCCCGGCGCCGGCGGCACGCAGAATCTCGCCCGCGCCGTCGGCGAGCCAAGGAACTGATCCTGTCGGGCCAGCCCTTCACGGCGGCGGAGGCCGAGGCCTGGGGTCTCGTCAATCGTGTGGTCGAGCCGGCCGGACTGACGGAGGCGACGCTGACCATTGCCCGCCGCATCGCCGCCAACGGGCCGCTGGCGGTGCGCCAGGCCAAGCAGTCCATCCATCGCGGCCTGCAGATGTCGCTGTGGGACGGTCTGGCCTTCGAGATCGAGGCCTATAACCGTCTCGTTCCCACCGAGGATCGCCGCGAAGGCGTGCGCGCCTTCAACGAACGCCGCAAGCCGGCGTTCCGCGGCCGTTGAAACGCAATCAGCAGCGGAGCACGTCGAAGACCGCGCGCTGCGGGGAACGCCCAATCTGCGGGCTGCTTTCAAACGGGCGAGGGAACGCTGCCCATTCGAGGTGCAATCACCGCTCCGTGCATGGGAAGCATGTCGATTGCACCGGACGCAGAGGCTATTCCAATCCGCTCTCAGCGTGTAGGCTTAGAACCAATCAAAACAATGAGTTCGGGCGTGATCCCGAAAAGCGGGATCCGGTTTTCGGACCAGATCATGCTCAAGGCAATTAGGGGAGGCGTTCCAGTACTATGGCGGATATCCGATACCTTGCCCCGCGGTCGCTTGATGAAGCGATCGGGGCATTTGCGGCCGCAGGCAGTGCGGCGCGCATCCTGGCAGGCGGCACCGATCTGTTGGTGCAAATGCGTTCCGGCATGGTGAGCCCGGGCGTCATCGTCGCCATAAAGAAGATCGCCGAGATGACAGCCATCGAGGAGACCTCCGATGGCGGCTTCCGCATCGGCGCTGCAACTTCCGGGATGGCGCTTGCCGAGCATCCGCGCTTCGGCAAGGTCTGGCCCGGCGTGCTGGAAGCCGTGAACCTGATCGGCTCCAAGCAGGTGCAAGGCCGCGCGTCTCCCGGCGGCAATCTCATGAACGGCTCGCCTGCCGGCGACAGCGTGCCGGCGATGATTGCGGCCGGCGCCGTCGTCACCGTGCAGGGCCCGAACGGCCGCCGCGAAATGAAGGTGGAAGAGGTGCCTGCCGGTCCCGGCCGCACCAATCTGAAGCCTGGCGAAATTCTGGTGAGCTTCGCACTGCCGCCGCGGCCTGCGGGCTCCGGCGATGCCTACTTGCGCATGATCCCGCGCACGGAGATGGACATCGCCGTGGTCGGTCTCGGCGTCAGTCTCACCTTGAAGGACGGCGTCTGCACCGCTGCGCGTGTCGGCCTCGGCGCGGTCGCGCCGACCGCGCTGCTGGTTGAGCCCGCGGCGAAAGCCCTGATCGGCTCGAAGCTCGATGCCGCCGCGCTGGAAAAAGCCGCGGAAGCCTGCCGCGCCGCCTGCCGTCCGATCGACGACAAACGCGGCACCATCGCCTACCGCATCAAGACCGCGGGCGTGCTGCTCAAGCGCACGGCCGCCATCGCCGCGAAACGCGCGACAGGGAAATAATTCATGGCCAAGATTCACGTCACCACCACCATCAACGGCGAGCCGATGGAATATCTGTGCGAGCCTGATAACACCATGCTCGACGCGCTGCGCGGGCCGCTGGGGCTGACCGGCTCCAAGGAAGGCTGTGCGTCCGGCGATTGCGGCGCGTGCAGCATCACGGTCGATGGCCGTCTGGTCTGCTCCTGCCTGATGCTGGCGGCTGAAGCGGAAGGACGCGAGATCGGGACCATTGAGGGCATGGCCCATGGCGAGAAGCTGCATCCGTTGCAGCAGAAATTCCTCGAACATGCCGCGCTTCAGTGCGGCATCTGCACCTCGGGGATGCTGGTCGCCTCCGACGTGCTGCTGCGCAGGAATCCGAACCCGTCGGAGGAGGAGGTCCGCTTCTGGCTCGCCGGCAACCTCTGCCGGTGCACCGGCTATGACAAGATCGTTCGTGCAGTCCTCGAGGCTGCGGCTGAAATGCGCGACGGAATCAAGGAGGCCGCCCAATGAACCTCGTCACCAACAACAAGTGGATCGGCCAGCGCACCATCCGCCCTGACGGCATGGACAAGGTCACCGGCCGCGCGCAGTTCGCCGCCGACACCACCATGCCCGGCATGATCTGGGGCAAGGTGTTGCGCAGCCCGCACCCGCAAGCGCGCATCAAGGGAATCGACACCTCGAAGGCCGAGAAGCTGCCGGGCGTGAAAGCCGTCGTCACCGCCAAGGACATCGTCGATTTCCCGATCGAGAAG
>JAEWKG010000189.1 GCA_023386135.1 Pseudomonadota bacterium
GCCGTAGGAGATGGGTCCCCGCGTTCGCGGGGATGACGGGAGAAGGGATCGCACCCGGCCTCATCAAGCCGCGCGCTCGACCACCGCGGCGATGCCCTGGCCGCCGCCGATGCACATCGTTTCCAGCGCGTAGCGGCTGCCGCGCCGCTGCATCTCGTACGCCATGTCGGCGAGGATGCGTCCGCCGGTCGCGCCGATCGGGTGGCCGAGGCTGATACCCGAGCCATTGACGTTGAGGATGTCGCGCCGGCTGTCGTCGTCCGACCAGCCCCAGCCCTTGAGCACCGCGAGCACCTGCGGCGCGAAGGCTTCGTTCAATTCGACCAGGTCGATCTGGTCCCAGCCCATGCCGGTCCGCTTGAACAGTCGCTCGACCGCCGGGACCGGGCCGATCCCCATCCGGCTCGGATCGCAGCCCGCCGCGGCGTAGCCATTGAACCACAGCATCGGCTCGAGCCCGAGCTCCTCCAGCTTGTCCTCCGCCACCACCAGGCACGCGGCGGCGGCGTCGTTCTGCTGGCTGGCATTGCCGGCGGTGACCACACCGTTCTCGAGCGCGCGCAACTTGCCGAGGCTCTCCATGCTGGCATCCGCGCGGAAGCCCTCGTCGCGCTCGAACATGACGGGATCGCCCTTGCGCTGCGGCACCGGCACGGGGACGAGCTGGGCGTCGAACTTGCCCTCGTCCCACGCCCTGGCGGCATTCCGGTGCGAGCGGACCGCGTAGGCATCGGCCTCCTCCCGGGTCACGCCGTAATCCTTGGCGAGGTTCTCGGCGGTCTCGATCATCCCGGTGATGACCCCGAACCGCTCGACCGGCTGGCTCATCAGCCGCCCGCGGGTGAGGCGGTCCCACAGCTCGACGTTGCCCGCCTTGACCCCGCCGCGCAGCGCGGTGGTGTAATGCTCGACGTTCGACATGCTCTCGCACCCGCCCGCGACCACCACGTCCGCATGCCCCGCTTCGATCATCATCGCCGCGTTGACCACCGCCTGCAGGCCCGAGCCGCAGCGGCGGTCGAGCTGGTAGCCGGGCACCTCGAGCGGCAGTCCGGCGGCGAGCCAGCTCCAATGCCCGATCGCGGGCGCCTCGGCGTTGCCGTAGCCTTGGCTGAACACGACATCGTCGACCCGCTCCGGATCAATGCCGCTGCGCTCGATCAATGCCTTGAGGATCACCGCGCCCAGCTCGCCCGCGCCGAGCGGCGCCAGCGTGCCGAGGAACTTGCCCACCGGTGTGCGCATGGGGCTGACGATGGCGGCGCGTCTCTTGCTCATGCTTTCTTCCTGAGGTTGCCTTGGTCGCTCGGCGCGACCACGCCGCGATCGATAAGCGCGTGGATCGCGCCCGACGACAAACCGAGTCTTTCGCTCAGCACCTCTTCGCTATGCTGGCCGAGATAGGGCGCAGGCGCGGGATCGGCCGCCGGTTGCCCGCCGAGATGGGCAAAGCTGCGTGGCGCGGGATAGGTGAACCCGCTCGGATTGGCGGGCGAAGGGCCGAACAGCGGGTTGTCCGCCACCAGCACCGGGTCGTTCGCCGCCTCGAACATCGTGCGGTAACGTTCGAAGGTCGCGCCGGCCCTGGTCAGCCGCTCGGCGAGATCGGCGTAGTCCAGCTTGCCCGCCGCTTCCTGCACGATCGCGAACAGCGCCTCGCGGTGGACGAAGCGGTTGTGGTCGGAGCGGGCGAACTTGACGCCGGTCTCGCCCTCCAGCGCGGCGATCGGTGCGGAGATGTCGAGCGCGCCGACCATCGCGTTCCACTGGTTGGGGGTGAGCACCGCGACCATGAAGCGCTTGCCGTCGCGGCTTTCGAAGTCGCGCCCGAGCGCGCCCCAGATCGAGTTGCCCAGCCGCGGGCGGTCGCCGCCGCGATAGAGCATCTCCGCCATCGCGCCCGAGTTCGCGACGGTGCCGATCGCCACATCGCCCAGCGGCACGCGCACCTCGCTGCCCTCGCCAGTCGCGCTGCGATGGTGGACCGCCGCCAGCAGCGCGAACGCGCAATAGGCGCCGGTGATGAAATCCCACGCAGGCAGCACCTGGTTGATCGGCGGGGCGCGATCCTGGTCCCATTCCTCGGGCCCGGTCATCAGCGGATAGCCGCTCGCCGCGTTGACGGTGAAGTCCATCGCCTGGCGCCCGTCGTGCCAGCCCATGATGCGGACGCTGATCATGTCAGGCCGCCTGACGCTTACAGCCGCGTGGCTGAGGAAGGATTTCTCCGGCAGGTTGGTGATGAGCTGTCCGGTCGTGCGCGCCAGTTCGACGCACAGTTCGCGCCCTTCGGCGCTGCGCAAGTCGAGCGCGACCGACTTCTTGGCGCGGTTGAGGTTTTCCCACGCGAGGGAGCGCCCCTCGGCGGTCTGCATGTAGCGATCGTAGTCGAGCCCGCCGCCGATCTGGTCGACGCGGATGACCTCTGCCCCCATCTGCGCGCAATAAAGCCCCGCGGTGGGCGAGGCGACGAAGCTCGAGACCTCGATGATGCTGAGATCGGAGAGGAGCTGATACATCAGTTGCCTCCCCGAGACGGGGAGGTGGCAGCCGCAGGCTGACGGAGGGGACTTTCCGATACGCGCCGCGCTCCAGGGAGAGTCCCCGCCCCCCCCCGGCCGGGGGGCCCCCGCCCCCGGCCGGGGGGGGTCGA
>JAEWKG010000202.1 GCA_023386135.1 Pseudomonadota bacterium
GTACTTGCCGGCGTCGGGGTGGTTGACCACCCCGGCGATGTGCCCCGATCCTGCGAGGACGAACGTCGTGTCGCCGCGCACGTGCCGGGTCATCCGCCACACGCTCTCCGCCGGGGCGATATGGTCCTCGCGTCCCGCCTGGATGTAGATGGGCGTCTCGATCCAGGTGAGGTCGATCGGCGTGCCGTCGGCTTCCATCGCGTCGGGCATCACCAGCTTGTTGCCGCGGTAGAGGTCGCGCAGGTAGTCGCCGTGCCACTTGGCGGGCAGGTTGGTGACGTCGCCGTTCCAGTGCAGCAGGTCGAACGCCGGGTAGTCCTCCCCCAGCAGGTAATTGTTGACCACGTAGTTCCAGATCAGGTCGCGCCCGCGCAGCAGGTTGAAGGTCGCCGCCATGTACCGCCCGTCGAGATAGCCGTCCTGCGACAGGTTTCCGATCATCTCGAGCTGGCTCTCGTCGATGAAATGCTTGAGCTCGCCGGCCTTCTCGAAATCGACCTGCGCGGTGAAGAACGTCGCGCTGGCGACCTTGGCCGCCTCGTCCCGCCGCGCCAGGATCGCCAGTGTCGCCGCCAGCGTGGTGCCCGCGACACAGTAGCCGATCGAGTGAACCGACTGCACGCCCAGCCGCTCGCGGATCAGGTCGATCGCTTCGATCTGGGCGCGGATGTAGTCATCCCACACCACATCCTTCATGCTCGCGTCGGCCGATTTCCAGCTGACCACGAACACGGAGAGGCCCTGTTCGACCGCCCACTTGATGAAGCTCTTCTTCGGCGTGAGGTCGAGGATGTAAAAGCGGTTGATCCACGGCGGGAAGATCACCAGCGGCGTCTCCAGCACCTGATCGGTGGTCGGCGCGTACTGGATCAGTTGGTACAGCGGCCCTTCGTGGACCACCTTGCCCGGGGTCGTGGCGATGTTCTCGCCCAGCTTGAACGCCTCGGTATCGGTGTGGGTCAGCTGTCCGCGTTCGAGATCGGCGATGAGGTGCGCCATCCCCTTGACCAGGTTCTCACCCTTGCTCTCGATTGTCCGCTGCAGGACCACGGGGTTGGTGGCGAGGAAGTTGTCCGGGCTCATCGCCTCGACCAGCGCCTTGGTGGCGAAGGTCAGCTGTTCCTTCTTCTCGGCGTCGACGCCCTGTATTCCGTCGGCTGCCTTCACCATGTAATCCGCGACCATCAGGTAGGTCTGGTGAAGCAGCGCGAACGCTGGGTGATTGCGCCACGCCGGGTCGGCGAAGCGCTTGTCCTTGCGCGGCAGCTCGGGCTCGGCGGCCCCGGCGCCCGCCGCACCGGCGGCGACGCTCTGCCACAATTTCATGCCTTCCTCTGCCATACCCTGCGTCGCGGCGAGGCCCTGCTGCGCCGCCGCCTGCCAGCCCTGGCTCATCAGCATGAACTGCGCCGGATCGAGCGCATGCGCGGCATCGCCGCTCGAGCTGGCCTTGGCGGCGACGAACTCCAGCCACATCGCCTGCCGCTTGCGCGCGGTATCGGCCCAGGCGCCGATCTCGCTCCAGTCCTTCATCACCTGCGGCGCACCGGCGGGGACGAACTGGCCCCACCTCTCGCGCATCGCCTCGCCCTGCATGTCGAGGAAGTCGGCGAAGGGGTTGGGCGTGCGGTCGTCTTCGGCCATCGGATCGTCTCCCGTTCGCGCTTGGCGGTTTCGCCCGCCGGGTTATTCGCTTACAGCCAAACGCACGCCCACGCATCATGCTCCAGCGAACCGGAACGATGACCGACGAATTCTACCGCATCAAGCGCCTGCCGCCCTACATCATCGCCGAAGTGAACGGGATGCGCGCGGCCGCACGCGCAAGCGGGCGCGACATCATCGACCTCGGCATGGGCAACCCCGACCTGCCCCCGCCGCAGCACGTGATCGACAAGCTGGTGGAGGTCGCACAGAAGCCCGACGCGCACGGCTACTCTCAGTCGAAGGGCATCCCGGGCCTGCGCCGCGCGCAGGCGAACTACTACGGCCGGCGCTTCGGGGTCGATCTCGATCCCGAGAGCGAAGTCGTGGTGACGATGGGTTCGAAGGAAGGGCTCGCCAGCCTCGCCACCGCGATCACCGCGCCCGGCGATGTCGTTCTGGCGCCCAACCCGAGCTACCCGATCCACACCTTCGGCTTCATCATCGCCGGGGCGACCATTCGCTCGGTGCCGACTACGCCGGACGAGAACTACTTCCGCAGCCTCGAGCGGGCGATGGCCTTCACCGTTCCGCGGCCCCGCATACTGGTGGTCAACTATCCCTCCAACCCGACCGCAGAGACCGTGGACCTCGCGTTCTACGAGCGGCTCGTGGCCTGGGCGAAGGAGAACAAGGTCTGGATCATCTCCGACCTCGCCTATTCGGAACTCTACTACGACGGGAAACCGACCGTCTCGATCCTGCAGGTGCCGGGCGCGAAGGACATCGCGGTCGAGTTCACCTCGCTCAGCAAGACCTTCTCGATGGCCGGGTGGCGGATCGGCTTCGCGGTCGGCAACAAGCAGCTGATCGCGGCGATGACGCGGGTGAAGAGCTACCTCGATTACGGCGCCTTCACCCCGATTCAGGCGGCGGCCTGCGCCGCGCTCAATGGGCCGCAGGACATCGTCGAGAAAAACCGCGCGCTCTATCACAAGCGCCGCGACGTGCTGGTCGAGGTGATGGGCCGCGCCGGCTGGGACATCCCGCCGCCCGCCGCGAGCATGTTTGCCTGGGCGCCGTTGCCGCCCGCGCTTGCGCATATGGGCAGCCTCGAGTTTTCCAAACAGATGCTGCTCCACGCCGAAGTCGCGGTCGCGCCAGGCGTCGGCTACGGCGAGGACGGCGAGGGCTTTGTCCGCATCGCGCTGGTGGAGAACGAGCAGCGCCTGCGTCAGGCCGCGCGCAATGTGCGCCGCTGGTTCCAGCAGATGGGCGTCAACTCCAGCGCGGCCTGAGTGCGGAGAAGCGGCCGCTCGTTGCCGTTAGGCGGCTGTTCGCATATGATTATGCATCGGCAATCCGAGGACCGTTGAGCAATCACCATGCCGGCTGACCGCCGCCCCCTGACCAAGCGCGAGCGCGATGTGCTCGACGGCATCGACCGGCGTCTGCCGTTGAAGCTGGTCGCGGCGGAGCTTGGTGTGTCGGAGTCGCGCGTCAACCAGCACGTGCGCGCGCTCAAGGAACGCTACCGGGTCAACACGCTGCCCGAACTGATCGAAGCGTGGCGGTGGGAAGAGCCTGATTTCGTGGGTGAAACAACCTACAGAAATTCTGCATGGAGAATTCCGCAGGTTCCGGATGGGGCCGGCGGCGGCGATGGATCGGACCGGGTCGCACCCGGGGAATTCGTCCTCGCCGATGCGGCGCCCTTTGCGATCGAGGCGCCGTGGATGACGAGGATCGAGCCCCGGGTAGTCCCCCGGATGCTCGATGGCGACAATGCCGTACTCCTGCGCCTGGCCCTCATCATCGGTCTCGCCCTCGGCCTCGTGGCCGCGATCGTGCTGGTGGTGACGGCATCGCTCACCCTGAGCGCGGCGTTCGACGGCGTGGCCGCCATTTCGGACCAGTCCAGCCCCGCCGGGTGAGCAACGGCGGGGCACCCGCTGGAGCTTATGCCATGTCCACCACCATCCGCGAAGAAGCCTTCGCGATCCGCAAGCTGATCCGTGAAGCCGAAGCTGTCACCGACGAAGCGATGATCGCCTGCGCGCGCCTCAAGCAGGCGATGGTGCGGGCACGGCAGCATCCCGACCTCGGTGTCGATACCGGCCAACGTGCGTTGATGCGCCTCAGCCAGGCCGAAACCCAGGCGCTGGCGATGTCCACCAGCCTGCTGCGCGTGCACGACGAGCTGAGCAAGATCGTGCGCGAGACACTGGGCGGCGACGATGGCAGCGACACCGTGATCCAGCCCAGCGCGCTGGTCGAACCGGCTCCGGCTTTCGCGGCGGCTTGATCGCCGCTAGCAGCCGGCGATGATGATCTCCGGCGAGCTCAGGGTATGGTTTCAGACCGTCGCCTTCATCCTGATTGCGCTTGCGGCCTGGCGCTTCGGCGGCGGGCCGGAGCGTATCCTCGCCGGCATCCTGCTGTGGTTTCGCGGGGCAGACTGGCTCAACCACGCGCTGTTCCACGCCGCGCCGACTTCGCTCGGCTTCGGGCACGTGCTGATCGACGTGCTCGCGCTGGCGGTGGCGCTGGCGGTCGCGCTTCAAGCTAACCGGGTCTATCCGCTATGGTTCGCCGCCTTTCAGCTCTTGGCCGTGGTCGCCCACCTGGCGCGGTGGCTCGCGCCGGACGTGGCGCCGCTCGCGTACGCGATGATGTACAGCGGTCCATCGTACTGTCAGATGCTGCTGCTCACCGGCGGGATCTGGCTTCACCGTCGGCGGGTGCGCAGGTGCGGTCCCTATCGGGCGTGGCGGAGCTATTCGCCCCCTTCGCCGGAGCGGCCGCGGGAACCCTCGCCGAACGGCTGATCGGGCGGTTCGGCAGCCTCAGCCAAGTGCTCTCGGCGCCGCTGCCGCAGTTGCTCGCCGCGGGCGAGGGGCACGAGGCCGCCGTCGAGGCGATCTTTGGCGCCCGCGCGCTGGTCGAGGCGGCGCTCAAGGAGGAGTTCGCGTCGGCTATGGTTGACGGCGCCGACACCGCCATCCACTCCTACCTGCAGGCGCGCATCGGCGGCGCGCGTGAGGAACGCCTGCACGCGATCTTCGCCGATGCCGCCGGCCGCTATCTCGCCGACGAGCCGGTGAGCGCTGGTTCAGCCGCAAAGATCGAGGCGCGGGTGCGGCCCTTGGTCGAGCGCGCGCTGGCGCTGGGGGCAGGGGGCTTCCTGCTCGCGCACAACCACCCCTCCGGGCGTTGCCGGCCGAGCGCAGACGACATCGCCGCGACGCACCACCTGGGCGCGATCGTCGCGGCAATCGACCTGACCCTGATCGACCACCTGATCGTCACCCGCAGCCGGGTGTTCTCGATGCGGCTGGGCGGCTGCCTCTAGCGTTGCCAACGCCGCGCCGCTCCCCATCTCGGGAGCGATGCCGAGCCAGCTTGCCCTGTTCGACCAGGCACCCGCGGTGGCGGGGCTGCGGCTGGTGCCCGAAGCAATCTCGCCCGAACTCGAAGCCGAACTCGCCGCGCGGATCGATGCCGCGCCGCTGACGCCGTTCCAGTTCGGCCAATGGGAGGGCAAACGGCTGACCGCGAACTACGGCTCGGCCTATGATTACCAGCGTGCGCGGCCCATCCCCGCGCCGCCGCTGCCCGACTGGCTGGAGGAGCTGCGCGAGAACCTTGCGCCCCAATTCGAGCGCGACCCGCAGGCATTCGTCCAGGGCCTCTTGATCCGCTACGATCCCGGCGCCGGCATCGGCTGGCATCGCGACCGACCCCAATACGGCCAGGTAATCGGCCTCTCACTAAGCAATTCCGCGATCATGCGTTTCCGCCGCAGACTTGCGAATGGCCGCTTCGAGCGGATCGGCGTCGAGATGCCACGGCGCTCAGCGTATCTGCTAAGCGGTCCGGCACGCCTCGAATGGCAGCACTCGATCGCGCCGATGGAGGTCACCCGCCGCAGCATCACGCTGCGTTCCATCGCAGTCTAGAACGCTACGCCGTAGAGGTCGTGCGCGTCGGCATCCTCGATCAGGGCGTCGGCGAAGTCGCCCGGCTTGAGGCCTGGCGGCACGTTGCGCAGGAACACCTGGCCGTCGATCTCGGGCGCGTCGGCCTGGCTGCGGGCGGTGGCGCCGATGTCGCCGTCCTCGTCGGGCTCGCCAACCTCGTCGACGATCACCGGGAGCGTGCGGCCGACCTTGGCGGCGAGCTTGGCGGCGCTGATCCGCGAAGTCACTTCCATCAGCCGGGCGTAGCGTTCTTCCTTCACCGCCTCGGGCACATGGTCGGGCAGGGCATTCGCCTGCGCGCCCGCGACCGGCTCGAAACGGAAACCGCCGACACGGTCCAGCTGTGCTTCTTCCAGCCAGTCGAGCAGGTACTTGAAGTCGTCCTCGGTCTCGCCCGGAAAGCCGACCACGAAGCTTGAGCGGATCGTGAGATCGGGCACCTGTTCGCGCCAGGCTTTCACCCGCTCGAGCACCCGTGCCTCGTTGGCGGGGCGTTTCATCGCCCGCAGCACCTTGGGCGCGGCGTGCTGGAAGGGGATGTCGAGGTAGGGCGTCAGCAGTCCCTCGGCCATCAGCGGGATGACCTGGTCGACGTGCGGGTAGGGATAGACGTAGTGCAGCCGCACCCACGGCCGCGCGCCTTCCGGCGTCCTGAGCTGGCCGAGTTCGCGGGCGAGATCGGTCATGTGCGCGCGGACCTCGTGACCCTTCCACAGCCGCGTTTCGTGGCGGGTATCGACGCCGTAAGCACTGGTGTCCTGGCTGATCACCAGCAGCTCTTTCGTCCCCGCCGCGACCAGCTTCTCCGCTTCGCGCAGTACCGCGTCGATCCGCCGGCTGGCGAGCCTTCCGCGCAGCGAAGGGATGATGCAGAACGCGCAGGAGTGATTGCAGCCCTCGGAAATCTTGAGGTAGCTGTAGTGCCGGGGCGTGAGTTTCACGTCCGGCTGCGGAATGAGGTCGACGAACGGCCCTTGGCTCGGCGGAGCGACCTCGCGCACGGCTTCGACCACCTGCTCATACTGGTGCGCGCCGGTCACCGCGAGAACTTGCGGGAAGCGCGTGCGGATCGCCTCGGCTTCCTCGCCCATGCAGCCCGTCACGATCACCCGGCCGTTCTCCGCGATCGCCTCGCCGATCGCTTCCAGGCTTTCCTCCTTGGCGCTGTCGAGGAAGCCGCAGGTGTTGACCAGCACCAC
>JAEWKG010000072.1 GCA_023386135.1 Pseudomonadota bacterium
TTCGTCACCCGCCGCCCCGACCCGGTATCCCTCGACCGAAAGCGCGAACTGGAGCGATGACAGGACGGCAGGGTCGCTCACCAGCAATGCGATGGGGCCGTGCATGTCCTGTCCTCTCTGTCTCTCCCGCGGCCCGTGTCAGGCCGCTTTCTTCCAGTTGGGTTCGAGCACCACGTGCGGCGGGCACTCGGCGACCTTGCCGATCGGCAGGCCGGCGAGCTCGTTGGCGAACCCGTGGTTGACGTCGCGGTGGTGCGCCTCGTCAGCGCGGACCACCAAGACCACGTCGCGCAGCGTCGCGCTGTCGTGCAGGCCCCAGTAACTCCTGGCGATGGCGGGAGCGGGCACGTTCTCGCTGCGCCCTTCATCGATTTCAGCGAGGTAGTGCGTGTAGCTGATCACCGCCTCTTCCTCGAAGTAGCCGACCACGCGGTGGGCGGTCTTGCTGCTGATGAGGTAGAGCGCGAAGAAGAACAGGTAGAACACCCACTGCACCCCGATGATCACCGCGCGTTCGAACAGCGTGGGCTTGGAGATCTCGATGAACGTCATGAGGTGCATGCGCTCGTTCTCGGCCTCATCCATCAGGGTCTTGATCCAGCCTTTGTCGTCGCACATCCGGCGCAGCGCGCTGAGATGGTTGATCGTCGCGCCGACCATGCCGGGGACCGCGGCGACCGTCTCGAGCACCACCGCCCGGTGGCCATAGCGCTCGGCAAAAAATGTGTCGGCGGTCCAGCGCAGGACCTTGGTGAAGCCGTAGGCGATCCGGTCCGAAAGGCCCTTGGGCTTGTGATGGACGCTGAGATCGATGAACGGTGCAGTCATTGGAACTTCTCCATTGGCGGCGCCATTTCCATTGATGCGCCGCTGATGGAGCCGAACTAGGCCGCTGTATGAATTCGCGAAATTTGGATCATGTCCCTACCGCGCCGTCCCTAAGGGCCTTACCGGAGGTCGGTCGGACGGTGTTCGCCAGCCGCTTCCTGCCCCGCTTGTCGGTGCCGGTGGCGATAGCGGTAGCCGCAATTGCGATCGTGGGCGGCGCGGCGGTTCGCCTGGTGTTCGACCACGAGCTTGGCCCGCGCGCGACGTTTCTTTTCCTGGTCCCTGGCGTGGTGATCGCCAGCGCCCTGTCGGGCCTGCGCGCTGGCGCGCTGGCGGCGCTCGCAGGAGCCGCGATCGGTATATGGTGCGACGACCGAGGCGGCGCACTCGAGACCGGCAGCATGATCGCGGCAGCGGCCTATGTCGCGATAGGGCTTGCGATTGCGATTGGCGGAGAGTGGTTTCAGCGCGCGCGCGTGGAGACCGAAACCGCCGCGGCGGGCCTCGTCCGCAGTGAGGCGCACTGGCGCTCGATCCTCGATACCGTGCCCGATGCCATCGTGGTGATCGACGACGCTGGGCTGATCCGTGACTTCAGCCCGGCAGCCGAACGCACCTTCGGTTGGAGCGCCGACGAAGTCGCCGGACGCAACGTCAGCATGTTGATGCCCGATCCCTATCGCACCGCGCACGACGGCTACCTCGACCGCTACTACCGTACCGGTGAGCGGCGCATCATCGGCAAGGGCCGCGTGGTCGTAGGCGAGCGCAAGGACGGCTCGACCTTTCCGCTCGAGCTCGCTGTCGGCGAAATGCAGGCCGACGGACAGCGCTATTTCACCGGTTTCATCCGCGACCTGACCGAGCGCCAGCAGGCCGAGGCGCGGCTGCAGGAGCTGCAGAACGAGCTCGTCCACGTCTCGCGCTTGACGGCGCTGGGCGAAATGGCTTCCGCGCTGGCGCATGAGCTCAACCAGCCGCTGTCAGCGATGGCCAACTACCTTAAGGGCAGCCGCATGCTGCTCGCCCGCGAGGAGGTGCCGCACGAGCGGGTGGCCGACGCGGTCGGGCGCGCCGCCGACGAAGCCCTGCGCGCGGGCGAGATCATACGCCGTCTGCGCGATTTCGTCGCGCGCGGCGAAAGCGAGCGCAAGGTCGAAAGCCTGCCCAAGCTGGTCGAGGAAGCAAGCGCGCTCGCGCTGGTCGGCGCCAAGGAGCACGGCATCCGCGTGCATTATGCCTTCAGCCCTGAGATCGACCTCGTGCTGGCCGACAAGGTCCAGGTGCAGCAAGTTGTCCTCAACCTGGTGCGCAACGCAGTCGATGCGATGGCTGACGCCGACACTACCCGGCGCGAGCTGGTGGTCGCGATCGAGCCGGGGGACGACGACATGGCGTGCGTGCGCGTTACCGATAGCGGCCCCGGGATCGATCCCGACGTGGCCGACCGCCTCTTCCAGCCCTTCATAACCACCAAACGCGCCGGTATGGGCGTCGGTCTGTCGATCTGCCGCACGATCGTCGCGGCCCATGGTGGGCGCATCTGGGGGCAGGCCAACCAAGGCGGCGGGGCGGAGTTCGGCTTCACTCTCGAGGCCGTCGGCAAGGAGGAGCTCTACGATGGCGAGGGACGGGTCGAACGACGGGATCGTCTATGTAATCGACGACGACGAAAGCGCGCGCCACAGCCTCGAATTCCTGCTGGACGTCGCGGGGGTGCGAGTTCGTTCGTTCGCTTCGGCAGACGCGTTTCTCAAGGCGGGGCCACCGCTCGCTGGCTCCTGCGTGGTCACCGACGTGCGTATGCCGGGGATGAGCGGAATCGAATTGGCGGAGGAATTGCAGCGGCGCGCAAATGTGCCGGTGATCGTCATCACCGGCCACGCGGACGTGCCCCTGGCGATCCAGGCGATGAAGGCCGGGGTAGCCGACTTCATCGAAAAACCCTTCGATGACGAGGTCATGCTCGCGGCGATCCGCAAGGCCCTGACGCAGCAGGCGAGCAACGAAGGGATCGCGGCCGAGCGCCAGACCGTGCTCGACCGCATTGCCACCTTGAGCCCGCGCGAGCGCGACGTGATGGAGGGGCTTGTCGCGGGCAAGGCGAACAAGGTGATCGCCTTCGACCTCGACATCAGCGCCCGTACTGTCGAGGTCTACCGCGCCAACCTGATGATGAAGATGCAGGCGAAGACGCTGTCCGATCTCGTCCGCATGGCAACGATCGTCTCGGTCGCGCGCTGATCGTCAGAAGACGATCGCGCTGATCACCGCGATCGCCACGCCGAAGAACCCCAGCAGCACCGGCAACACCAGCACCTGTCCCGCGACCGAGCTGATGCTCATTGGTCCGGTCCAGGTGTTGAGCATGCCGCCGCTGCGGTTGAATGCACCCACGCGGCGGCCATCGACATTGGCGAGCACCCGCGCCGTGCCGAAGAACATCGCCATGTAGAGCCCGCTGATCAATACCGCGAAGACCGCGCGGCCCTCGCCCGCCGTTGCCGCGAATAGGCCGCCGAGAAAGGTGGCATATCCGCCAAGCATCACCGCCCAGATCCAGCGTGGAAATTCGAAGTCCGAGTGCTCGGGAAGCGCAACATCGGGCGAGGTGAGTGTTGCCAATTCTTCCGGGGTGATGATCCGCGCTTCGGCGGCGAAGTCTTGAGCGTAGCGCATGCCGGTCCCTTTCCCTGCCGGTCGGCCGTGATTGCCAATCGGTGCGCCACTTCTAACGGACGCTCGGAACCGAGAAACTTGGATGATGTCCTTACCGCTTGGCCCTTAAGTAATCTGCCGGAGCCAGCGAGCGGGCATGTCCGCCTTTTAAATTCGGCTGCTCCCGAGCGGTCAGTCCACTATCGGCCCACAAGCTGCCAGACCGCAACGCGCCCAAATCCTGTCGTTTGCGGCCGCGACGGATCGACCCGAAAGCGAACTTTCGGCTTTCAGGTTTTCCAATGGCCTCGCGAAAGTCGGACTCGGGTTGGGAATCGGGAGCCCTGGCAGTCGGTCTGCGTCAGTTGGCTTGGCGCAAGAAATTCCATAGTAGCGGGTTCCTGGTCACTTTAGGACAGTATTAACCAAAGTGACTGCAGGCGGTCCAATACCGTCGGCCGGTGGAGGTTCGGGCGCATTGTTCAAGATTGCCGATGTGCGGCGGGTGGGCGCCGGTATCATGCTTCTGGCAATCCCTCTGGGATTGTGCGGGTTCTTTTTTTTACTGCAAAGCGGGTTTCGCGACATCCGCGACCTTCGCGCGCTGGTCGATCAGTCAGCCGAGGTCCGAAGCGATCTGGCCAGTTTGCTCGTGGAACACCTGAACATCGAAACCGGCCAGCGCGGCTACGTTCTGACCGGACGCGCCGAGTTTCTCGAGCCATACCAAGAAGGTAAGGACGGCCTCGCTGCTACCTTCCGTTCGCTCGACAGCGAAGCGAGGCGCGAGCCCGTTTTAGTCGACGGCATAGCCCGTCTGAAGCAGCTCTCGCATCGCAAGGTCGCCTTCGTCGACGCCAATATCGCGCGCGTACGCATCGGAGATACGAGCGGCGCGCGAGACATGGTCGCGAAAGGCGAAGGCAAACGGCTGATGGACGATATCCGGGCGGAAGTCGGCCGGCTCGATGCAATCGAACGCGCGCATCTCTCGCTGACTACGAAATCGCGCGACCGCTCTCGCGAACGCATCGAGGCAACCACGTACCTTCTTCTTGCGGCATTCTCGCTGCTGCTGGCGCTGGTGGCGATCGTCACCGGCCGGGCGATCCGTGAACGGCAGCGCGAGTTCGCGCGCGCCAACATGCTCGCAGAACGCAACCGGGTCATTCTCAACGGAACTGTGGATGGGCTACTGCTGCTCGACCACGACGGCTTCATCCAGGGCATCAATCCCAGCATCGAACGCCTTTTCGACTTCGACGAGGCGCAGCTCGTCGGCAAGCACAACACCTACCTCATGGCGAGCCCGCCGAAGCTCGAAGACAGCGTCGCCTGGCTGCACTCAGTCGGCAGCGCCGGGGTCAGCGGGGCCGGGCGGCAGATGGAGTTCACTGGACGCCGCCGGGACGGGACCACTTTTGAAACCGATGTGGCGATCAGCCGCATCGAGTCCGGCGAGAACACCTACGTCGCGA
Source organism: Pseudomonadota bacterium (assembly GCA_023386135.1). GTDB lineage: Bacteria > Pseudomonadota > Alphaproteobacteria > Sphingomonadales > Sphingomonadaceae > Tsuneonella. The sequence goes on from JAEWKG010000072.1 coordinate 4,965, forward strand.
TCATCCGCGACGTGACCGATCGCAAGCGGATCGAGGGAATGAAGACCGAGTTCGTCTCGACCGTCAGCCACGAACTTCGCACGCCGCTGACCTCGATCGGCGGCTCGCTCGGCCTGCTGGCGTCGGGCGCGGTCGGCCCATTGGGCGAGAAGGCCGCGCGCCTGGTACAGATCGCGCACAGCAACTGCGAGCGCCTGATCCGTTTGATCAACGACATCCTCGACATCGAGAAGATCGAATCGGGGAAGATGCACTTTGATATGCGCCGCATGCGGGTGACGCCGCTGATTGACCGCGTCGTCGCCGCCAACGCGCAGTTCGCGGCCAACCACGGAGTTACGTTGAGGGCCCAACCGCCCGCTTGGCCGCTGGTGGTAGAGGGCGATGCGGACCGCCTTGAGCAACTCATCACCAACCTCGTCTCGAACGCTATCAAGCATTCGCCGCGCGACGGCACCGTCGATCTGATCGCGCACCAGCACGGGCAAAGCGTGCGGATCGACGTGTGCGACCGGGGCGGGGGCATCCCGCAGGAATTTCGCAGCCGGATCTTCGGCAAGTTCGCGATGGCCGACGGCTCGGACAACCGCGCACGCGGGGGGACGGGGCTCGGCCTGTCGATCGCGCGCGAGATCGCGCAGCGGCACGGCGGGACGCTCACGTTTGCCGATCGCGCCGGTGGCGGCACGACCTTCTCGGTCGACCTGCCGATCATCTGCGAAACCGCTGCCGAGCGAGCCGCCGCCGAGCCGGGGCTGCCCGCGGTACTGCACGTCGATGACGATCACGATTGCCTCGACGTCGTGGCCAGCGCGTTCGAAGGCAAGGCGAGCGTGGTCTCGGTCGCCACGCTGGAGGAAGCCCGCCGCACGATCGCCGCACGCCGCTTTGCCGCCGCGATCGTCGATGTCAGCATGGCGCCCGACAACGGGCTGGAGCTGGTGCCCGAACTGCGCGCGTCGCAAGCGGGGCTGAAAGTGCTGCTGTTCACCGCGATCGACGATCCGCACGCCGAAGGCCGGGTCGATGCAGTGCTGGTCAAGAGCCGCAGTTCGATCGAGGATCTGGTCCGGACGACCATGCGGATGGTCGGGGACGCCGAAAGGAATGCCGCATGACCCGGGTGCTCTACGTCGACGACGAACCCGATATTCGCGAGATCGCCGAGATGTCGCTCTCGCTCGACCCGGAGTTCGAGGTCCGCACCGCCGCTTCGGGCGCGGAAGCGCTCGGTGCGGCCGCCGAGTGGTCGCCCGACATCATCCTGCTCGACGTAATGATGCCCGGCATGGACGGGCCCACCGTGCTTGCTCGCCTGCGTGAGGAAGGCATTGTCACTCCGGTGCTGTTTGTCACCGCGCGGGCGCAGCGGTCGGAGATCCAGGGTTTCGCCACGCTCGATGCCAAGGGCGTGATCGCCAAGCCGTTCGACCCGGTCTCGCTCGCCGCGCAGGTGCGCGCGTTCCTGTGAGCGGGATCGAGGGCAAGCTCGCCGAGCTGGCCGCGCGCTTTGCCGCGCGTGCCTCCGCAGAGCGCACCGCTATCGCCGAGGCGCTGGCCAGCGGCGATACGCCGGCCGTGGTCGATCGCGCGCACAAGCTCGCGGGGATCGCCGGCATGTTCGAGCATCACGAAGTCGGTGAGGCCGCGCTCGCGCTCGAGGAGGCGGCGCTGGCGGGAGAGGATTGCGCGCAACCTGGAGCGGCGCTGCTGGCGCTTCTCGACGGCCTTTAAGCGGCCGTCGCTCCGCCGAAGCCCTTGCGGGTCATCGTGCCCCAGCTCTGTTGCTTGCGCAGGAACTGCCACCAGCCCTGAAGCCGCCACAAGTTCGACAGCTGGCGGTAGCCGAAGTTCTCGATCACCGCGATCAGCGCCAGGATGGCGATCTCGCGCGCCCGCGGGAAGCGGCGCAGCTGCACTTCTTCGAGGATCAGCGTGGCGACGCTGACGAAGACCCCGAACGTGAAGGTGACCGACAGGAAGGCGAGCAGCCACGGCAGCGCCAGCAGGCCCAGCCCGTACAACAGCGGCACCAGGATGTAGCCGAGGATCTCCACCAGTGGACCGATCACGTCGACCAGCAGGATCTGGCCGAAACCGATGAACCCAATCCGGCCGTACTTCGGATTGAAGCACATCGCCTTGTGCTTGGCGAAACATTCGAGCGCGCCGCGCTGCCACCGGCTGCGCTGGCGGCCGAGCACTTTCGCATCCTCGGGGCACTCGGTCCAGCAGACCGGCTCGGCGATGAAATCGATGCGGTAGGGCTGCTTCAGGTCGCGCATGTGGCGATGGAGCTTGAGCACCAGCTCCATGTCCTCGCCCACGGTGCCGTGGCTGTAGCCGCCGACCTCGACCACCCGCTGGCGCTTGAACAGCCCGAACGCGCCGGAGATGACCGTCAGCACCTGCATCTTGCCCAGCGCAAGGCGGGCCATCAGGAACGCGCGCAGGTATTCCATGATCTGCACCAGTGCGAGGAAGTTGCGCGGCAGGCGCACCTCGGTCACGCGCCCGGAATCGATCGTGCAGCCGTTGGCGATGCGGATCGTGCCGCCCGCCGCCACCGTCAGGTCGGGCTCGTCGATGAACGGGCGCACCACGCGCAGCAACGCGTCGGGCTCGAGAATGGAATCGGCGTCCATCGCGCAGAACAGCGAGGTGCGACAGGCGTTGATCCCGGCGTTGAGCGCGTCGGCCTTGCCGCCGTTCTCCTTGTCGATCACCAGCAGGCGCGGAAGCGCCGCGCTGGCGTAGAACCCGCGGATGCGCGCATGGCCGACCTGGTCGTCGACGTAGCGCTCGACCCGCTCCAGCCCGAACTCCTTGATCACCCGCGCGAGCGTGCCGTCCTTCGATCCGTCGTTGATCAGCAGCACCTCGAAATCGGGATACTGCAGGGCGAGCAGCGAGCGGACGCTCTCGACCACGGTCAGCTCTTCGTTGAACGCCGGGGCGAGCAGCGAAATCGGCGGGGCCTGGTCCGAATAGCGGCGCCACAGCGTCGCCCTACGCGGAACCGGCGGCCGGTTGGACAGCGCGAAAGCGGCGAAGGCCAGTTGGACGATGTAGAACGCGACCTGCAGCAGACCGGTTACGATCACCACCAGCGCGATCGCCTCCGCCGAGGTAGTCATCCACCCCTCAGCCCAGGTTAGGCTCGAGAGGTTCATGCGAGGCCTCGCTCGGCCAGCGTCGCCTTGGCCGCGGCGCGCGCGGTCGGCGCCGGGCCGATCGCCGCGCGATGCAGCGC
>JAEWKG010000053.1 GCA_023386135.1 Pseudomonadota bacterium
ACACCTCACCGATGAACGCCTAGGGCGCTCGCGGGCGGGCAACCGGGTGGAATCGTGAAGCTTATAATCGGCAACAGGAACTATTCGAGCTGGTCGCTGCGCGGCTGGCTCGCATGCAAGCAATCGGGCCTCGCGTTCGAGGAATTGACCGTCAACATCTCGGGCGAGGAATGGGAACAGGCCAAGCGCGCGATGGGCGAAGTGCAGCCATCGAGCGGCAAGGTGCCGGTGCTGTGGGACGGCGAGGCGGTGATCTGGGACAGTCTGGCGATCCTCGAATACCTCGCCGACAAGGTCGGGCGCGACCGCTTCTGGCCCAAGCACGACGGCGCGCGCGGCATGGCCCGGGCGATGGTCGCCGAGATGCATTCGAGCTACATCGCGCTGCGCCGCCAGTGCCCGATGAACGTGCGCATGCGCCACCAGGGCGCACAAATTTCGGACGACGCCAAGGCCGACATCGTCCGCATCCTGCAGCTGTGGGCGGAGGCCCGCGCGCGGTTCGGACGCGGCGGGCCGTTCCTGTTCGGCACCTTCGGCGCGGCCGACGTGTTCTACGCGCCCGTCGTCAGCCGCTTCGTCACCTACGGCATCGGCGTGCCGGGCTTCGCGCAGGCCTACGTGGAGGCGATGTGGGAACACGAATGGATGCAGGCATGGATCAAGGCGGCCGAAGACGAACAATGGGTGATCGAGCAGTGGGACAAGGTTCCGTCCCTCTGACCGCGCGCCTGATCGCGGCGGTGCTCGCGCTGCTGGCGCTGGTGCAGCCGAGCTTCGCGGGCGCGTGGGGCTACTACGGCCACGCTACCACGGGGCGGATCGCGCTCGCCAACGTCAAGCCGTCGACCCGCGCGGCGATCGCGCGGCTGATCGCGCACCAGGCCGAACTCGGCACACCCGACTGTCCGATCCGCAGCCTCGCCGATGCGGCGACCTGGCCCGATTGCCTGCGCGGGCAATACTGGCGTTGGGCCTACACTTTCGCCTGGCACTACCAGACCGAGCCGGTCACCGAGCCCTATGACGTCAAGAAGAACTGCGGCGGCGGCAACTGCGTGTCGGCCCAGATCGACCGCAATGAGCGCATCCTCGCCGACGAGAGCCTGCCGGCGAACGTGCGGTTGGAGGCGCTGGCGTTCATGGTCCACTTCGCCGGCGACATCCACATGCCGCTCCACTCGGGCGACAACAACGACAAGGGCGGCAACGATATCAAGGCGACCTACGGCATCGCGCCGGGGCTGAACCTGCACTCGGTGTGGGACAGCGCGCTGGCCGAACGTGCCATCTCCGGTGCCAACCCGCCGCTGGTGCGCCGCTACACTCCTGCCGAGCGCGCCGCGCTGGCGGGTGGCACCCCGGCCGATTGGGGCCGCGAGAGCTGGGAGCTGGCGCGCGACTTCGTGTACCAGAACGCAGCCGGCTTCGGTCCGATGGCCGAACCGGCCTATCCCGAGGACGTGACCTTGTCGCAGGAGGCGATTGTCGCGGCGGTGCCGGTCGCCGAGAAGCGCATCACCCAGGCCGGCCTGCGCATTGCCGACCTGCTCGATGCCGCCTTCGCGCCGGGGCCGCTGCCGGAGCCTGCCAAGTGAGTTTGGTCGCCGATCTCGCCGAGCGGCTGATTGCCTGTCCCAGCGTCACACCCGCCTCGGGACTGGTGTTCGATGCGCTCGAAGCGATGCTCGCGCCGCTGGGGTTCGAGATCGACCGGTTCGTGGCGGGAGGCGAAGTCGAGAACCTGTTCGCCATCCGCCGCGGCCCGCCCGGATCGCGCCACTTCGCCTTCGCCGGCCATCTCGATGTCGTGCCGCCGGGCGAGGGCTGGACCACCGCGCCGTTCGCTCCCGAGCGGCGCGGCGAGCTGCTTTACGGCCGCGGCGCGGTCGACATGAAGGGCTCGATCGCGGCGATGATCGCTGCGGTTGCCGAGGTCCCCGCCGAAACCGGCACGATCAGCTTCGTCATCACCGGCGACGAGGAGGGGCCGGCGCTCCACGGCACCCGCGCGCTGATCGAACGGATGCGCGAACGGGGCGACATCCCTGATCTGTGCCTGGTCGGCGAGCCGACCTCGACCAACCGGCTCGGCGACATGGTCAAGATCGGCCGGCGCGGCTCGGTCAACATCTGGCTCGAGGTCGAGGGGACGCAGGGCCACGTCGCGTACCCGCACCTCGCCGACAATCCGATTCCCAAACTGGTGGCGATGCTCGCCGAGCTGGACGCAATCGAACTCGACCAAGGGACCGAGTGGTTCCAGGCCTCGAACCTCGAGGTGACCGACCTCGAGGTTGGCAACCCCGCGACCAACGTCATCCCCGCCAGGGCCAGGGCGCGGATGTCGATCCGCTTCAACGCGCTCCATACCGGCGAGGCGCTGGTGGCGCGAGTGAGCGAAATCGCCGCGCGTCATGGCGGCACCGCGCGGGCGATGATCAGCGGTGAGGCGTTTTTCACCCCGCCGGGCGCGTTCTCGGCGCTGGTGGCGGATGCGATCCACGCCGAGACCGGCCTGACGCCCGAGCTCTCGACCACCGGCGGCACGTCCGACGCGCGGTTCCTCAAGGACCTGTGCCCGGTGATCGAATTCGGGCTGGTCAACGCGACGATGCACAAGCTCGACGAGGCGGTGGCATTGGCCGATCTCGATCGGCTCGTTCGCATCTACCGGCGCATCGCGGAAGCGGCGCTGATTGTGCCGCCGGACAGCCGCTGATAGCAGGGCGCAGGAGAGGGAGAACACATCAATGGTCGCCACTATCGCCCCGCAGGAGCCGGTGCCGCAGCCTGTTTCGGGCAAGCGCTCGCCGCTCGGTTGGATGCTGCACGCGCTGAGCCGGCATCTCACCGCCTGCATCATGGGCGGCATGGTGCTCGGCGTGGTCGTCGGCTGGCTGGTCAATCAGCAGGTCCTCGCCGGCGTGATGAACGACGAACACTGGGCACGGCTGTTCCAGATGCTCTCGACCATCTTCCTGAACCTCATCAAGATGCTCGTCGCGCCCTTGGTGCTGGCGACGATCGTCTCGGGCCTCGCGCACATGGCCGACAGCAGCGCGGTGGGGCGGATCGGCTTCCGCGCGATCCTGTGGTTCATCGTCGCCAGCCTGATCTCGATCAGCCTTGGCCTCGTGATGGTGAACCTGTTCCAGCCCGGTGTCGGGGTCGATATCGCCGCGCCGACCCAGGCATTGGGTGAGGTCAAGAAGCTCGATTTCTTCGAGTTCATCGAGCACGTGTTTCCCAAGAACGTGATCGGCGCGATGGCCGACAACAACGTGCTGCAAATCCTGGTCTTCGCGCTGTTCGCCGGCGTCGGCCTCACTGCCCTCGGCCCGCGTGGCGCGCCGCTGGTGAAAGCGGCGGACACGCTCGCGGAACTGATGCTGGAGATCACCGGCTACGTCATGCGCTTCGCCCCGTTTGCGGTGTTTGGCGCGCTCGCCAACGTGGTGGCCAAGAACGGGCTCGGAATCCTCGGCACCTACGCGGTGCTGCTCGGCGAGTTCTACCTCGCGCTGGTGATCCTGTGGGCGATCCTGCTGCTGGCGGGATGGACGGTGCTGCGCGGGCGCGCGTTCCAGCTGGTGCGCTACGTCCGCCAGCCGGTGCTGATCGCGTTCTCGACCGCGAGTTCGGAAGCGGCGATGCCGCGGCTGTTCGAACAGCTCGACCGCTTCGGCATCCCGCGCCGCATTTCGGGCCTGATGATCCCCTTGGGCTACAGCTTCAATCTCGACGGCTCGATGATGTACGCGAGCTTCGCGACGATCTTCATCGCCCAGGCCTACGGCATCCACCTCGCGGTCGGCACCCAGATCGCCATCCTGCTGACGTTGATGATCAGCTCCAAGGGCATCGCCGCGGTGCCGCGCGCGAGCCTGGTGGTGATCGCCGCGACGCTGGCGATGTTCGACTTGCCGGCGGAGGGCATCGCGCTGGTGCTGGCGATCGACCAGTTCCTCGACATGGGCCGCACCGCCACCAACGTCCTCGGCAACGCGGTGGCGACCAGCGTCATCACCAAGTGGGAAGGCATGCTCCAGCCGATGCGCGATCCCGATGCCGACGAACCTGTCGCGCCGCACGACACGCCCGAGCAGGGGCGGGCGGGGCTTACGCTGGACCCGGCGGCGAACCCTTAGCCTTCGCTTTGGGCGGCGGCGTCTTGGGCCTGTAGGCGCACAGGTCGATTACCGGGCAACGCCAGCACTCCGGCAGCCGCGCCTTGCAGGTGTAGCGTCCGTGCAGGATCAGCCAGTGGTGGGCGTGGACCCGGAACGGCTGCGGGACGCGCTTGTCGAGCTTGGCCTCGACCTCGTCGACCGTCTTGCCGCGGGCGAGACCGGTGCGGTTGCCGACGCGGAAGACGTGGGTATCGACCGCGAAGGTCTCCTGCCCGAACGCGCAGTTGAGCACCACGTTGGCGGTCTTGCGGCCGACGCCGGGGAGACGGACGAGCTCGTCGCGGGTCGCTGGCACCTCGCCGCCGAACTCGTCGATCAGCATGCGCGAAAGGGCGATGACGTTCTTGGCCTTGGTGTTGAACAAGCCGATGGTCTTGATCCGGTCGCGAACCGCCTCCTCGCCCAGCTCGACCATCTGCTGCGGCGTCCTGACCGACTTGAAAAGCTCCCTGGTCGCCTTGTTCACGCTGACATCGGTCGCCTGCGCGCTCAGCGCGACCGCAACCACCAACTGGTAGGGATTCCCGAATTCGAGCTCGGTCTCGGGCGAGGGATTGTCTTCGGCAAGTCGGCGGAAGAACTCGAAAATCTCCGCTTTCTTCAAAGGCCGAGCACCTGCGGCATCGTGTAGCGGCCCGCCTCCCGCCCGATCAGCCACGCCGCGCCGGCAACCGCGCCGCGGGCGAAGATGGCGCGGTCCTCGGCGATGTGGGTGAGGGTGAGGCGCTCCTGCTCGCCGGCGAGGATCACGCTGTGCTCGCCCGCCACGGTGCCGCCGCGCAGGCTGGCAAAGCCGATCGAGCCCTGCTGGCGTGCGCCCGTTTGCCCGTCGCGTCCGCGCTCGGAGTGCCCGGCGAGGTCGATCCCGCGTCCGTCGGCGGCCGCCTGCCCGAGCAGCAGCGCGGTGCCGCTCGGCGCGTCCACTTTCATCCGGTGGTGCATCTCGACCACCTCGATGTCCCATTGCGGCCCGAGCCGCGCCGCCGCCTCGCGCACCAGATGGGCGAGCAGGGTGACCCCGAGCGAGGTGTTGCCGGTCTGCAGCACGGGCACCGCCAGCGCCGCGGAACCGAGCATCGCATGGTGCCGCTCGTCCAGCCCGGTCGTCCCCACCAGGATCGGTATGCCTGCCCCGATTGCGGCGTGGAGGTTGGTCTCGAGCGCGGCGGGTGAGGTGAAGTCGAGGAGGACGTCGCTTGCTTCCGCCAGCGCCGCGGTGTTGCCGCCCTGATCGACGCCGCCGGCCACCTCGTGCCCGGCCTCCGCGATTGCGTGCGCGAGCGCCTGGCCCATGCGCCCTTCGCTGCCGATGATCCCGATGCGCGCCATTGCTCCTCCCCGCCTAGCCATGCTTCATGCGCGCCATGACCGACATCCGCAACATCGTCGTCCTCACCGGCGCCGGCGTCTCCGCCGAGAGCGGGATCGACACCTTCCGGGGTGGCGGTGGGCTGTGGGAGCAACACCGGGTCGAGGATGTCGCCACCCCCGAGGCCTTCGCGCGCGACCCGGACCTCGTGCTGCGGTTCTATGACATGCGCCGCGCCGCCATCCAGACCAAGGAGCCGAACGCCGCGCACGTCGCGCTCGCCCGGCTCGACGCGGAATGGTCCGGCGGGCTCCTGATCGTCACCCAGAACGTCGACGATCTGCACGAGAAGGCGGGCGCGAGGCACGTGCTTCACATGCACGGCGAGCACCTCAACGCCTGGTGCACCGCCTGCGACACGCGCAGCCGCTGGACCGCGCCGCTGATCGACCGGCCGCGTTGCCCCGCATGCGGCGAGAATGCACTGCGGCCCGACGTCGTGTGGTTCGGCGAGATGCCGTACCGGATGGACGAGATCTACGCCGCCTTGCGCGAGGCGGATCTGTTCGTCTCGATCGGCACGTCGGGCGCGGTCTATCCGGCCGCCGGCTTTGTCCGCGATGCGCGTGAGTTCGGGGCGGCGACGCTCGAGCTCAATCTCGAGCGCAGCCAGGGGTCGGCATGGTTCGACGAGACACGGATCGGCCCAGCGACCGAGCTGGTGCCCGCCTGGGTCGCCGAGATGCTGGACGGCTGACCCTGCCCCACCCATATCGGCTGGCATGGTGTGGGACCTCGGCCGAGCCATGCGCAAGAAGGAGGAGTTCGAATCAGCCCGCCTGATGGACTTCGAATACCGCCTGCGCGCGCGCACCATGCGCCTGCTCGGTGACGCGCTCGGCCTCGACGGCGGCCACTATGCCTGCGAAACCGCGCTGCGGGGAGACGAGGCGATACTTGCGCTGATAGGCACGGATAGCGGCCAGGGGGCGGATGAAATCGAGGCATTGCATGCACGCTGCGCCGCCGACGCCCGTTCGCAGCTGATCGGCGAGCGCGGCGATCCGACGCCTTACCGCCTAGGCTAGTCAACGCCGCAGGCGCGGCATTCGGGATCCTTGGCGATGCGGAAACTGCGCATGGCGGGCGCGAGGCCGTCGAGGAGGTGGAGCGTTCCCCATTGCGGCTCTCCCATGCTCGGCGCGACGATCAGGCGGATCGCCTGCAACGCCGCGAAAGTGCCGGTCCATCCGGCCATCGCGCCGAGCATCCCGTCCTCGGCGCAGGTGTCGCAGTCCTCGGCATCGAACGCATCGCCGACGTAGCAGCGGTAGCAGGCCTGGTCGGAGAGGTGCCCGGCAAAGGCGCTTACCTGCCCTTGGAAGCGGCCGACCGCCGCGCTGAGCAGCGGAAGGCCCGCGGCGACGCAGGCATCGGAGACCGCGAGGCGGGTGGCGAAGGTGTCGGTACCGTCGATCACCAGGTCGGCACCGCCCAACATCTCGTGAGCATTGTCGGCGCCGATCCGCCGATCATGGAGGTTAAGGTCGATGGCGTGATCGAAGTTCGCCAGCCACCGGCTCGCCGCGACTGCCTTGCCGTGGCCGACGTCGCGTTCGGAATAGATTGTCTGGCGCTGAAGGTTGCTGACCTCGACCTTGCCATCGTCGATCAGCGTCAGCCGGCCGATCCCGGCCCCGGCGAGGTACTGAAGCGCCGGGCTGCCGATGCCGCCGAGCCCCACCAGCGCGACGTGCGCGCGGGCGAGCGCGACCTGACCCGCGCCGCCGATCTCGGGAATGACGATGTGGCGCGCGAAGCGGTCGAGGCGGTCGGGGGACAAGGCTGTGGGCGAGGGCACGCACCGGCTGTTGGCAGCCTGTGCACGCGCTGTCGACAGGGCTGTGGGCAGCCCAGTGCATCGCCTGTTGGCGAAGAGTGGAGCGATCAGCTCTCGAGCTGGCGGAGCAGGCTGCGCACGTCGCCGTCCATGTCGGCGTCGCGCTGGCGCAGGTCCTCGATCAGCCGCACCGCGTGGATGACGGTCGAATGATCGCGGCCGCCGAACTTGCGGCCGATCTCGGGATAGCTGCGCGGGGTCAGCACCTTGGCGAGGTACATCGCCACCTGCCGCGGACGGACCACCGCGCGGGCGCGGCGTTTGGAGCCCATCTCTGCACGGTCGATGCGGTAGAACTGGCACACCGTGCGCTGGATTTCGTCGATGGTGATGCGGCGACGGTTGGCCGAGAGGATGTCGGTGAGCTGCTCTTCGGCGAGCTGCAGGCACACTTCCTGGCCGGTCAGCTGGGCGTAGGC
>JAEWKG010000059.1 GCA_023386135.1 Pseudomonadota bacterium
ACGCGTCCTTCAGCCTGGTCGATTCGGGCACCGCAGCCGCCTCGCGGACGATCGGCCTGCTCGACATTGCGGGCTCGGGCAACGCGGCCGCGGGAGCACAGTCGATCGGCGGCTCGGCGAACTTCACCGCCGAGGTTGGCGGGACAGGCGCGGCGCTGACCATCACCGGCGACCTGTCGCTCAACGCGGCCGGGGACAGCGGACCGGCGGGCCTCGGCATCGCCGGCTCGATCTCCGGCGCACCGGTGACGGTCGGCGGCCTCGTCGTCCTCACCACCCCGCGCGACGCCAACTTCACCATCTCGCCGACCGGCGCGCTCGACGCCACCGACGATCTCGACGTATCGGTCGGAGGCACATTCTCGAGCACCGGCGCGATCTCGACCGCCAGCAATGCTTATGTGTTCGGCGGCCTCGGCATCAATATGACCGACCTGTCGGTCGGCGGCGCCACGCTGCTCACGTCGTCCGGTCCGGTCGTCGTGTCCCGCAACCTGAGTTCGGTCGGCCCGGTCACCGTCAGCGGCAGCTCGGTGCTGCTGCGCTCGTTCGGCGGGCTGACCTTCACCGATGCCGACGCGACCTCCGGCGATCTCGAAATCCAGACTGCGGGCGACCTGCTGGTTGCGACGGTCGATGCGACCGGCGCGGTCACGCTGACCAGCACCGGCGGATCGGTCCACAACACCGGCGCGGTGCATGGCATCGGCATCACCTACAACGCGGCGGGCGATGTCATTTCCGACACCACCGTCGCATCGGGCGGGTTCCTGACGGTCGACGCGGGCGGCACCTTCATCGCCCCGGGCACGGTCAGCGCGGTCGGGAACGTCAGCCTGTCTGCCGACCTCGGCCTCAATCTTTCGGCGGTCGTGTCGGGTGGGAGCACGGCGCTTGCGGCGAGCAATGGCGCGCTGACGATCGGCAGCCTGACCTCGCCGGGCGGGGTCAGCGCTATCGGACGCTCTGTAGCGATCGCTTCGCCGGGCGCGCTGACGTTCACCAGCGCGCAGGCGACTGCGGGCAATCTCACGCTCAGCACCGCCGGGTCGCTAGCGGTCGCCCAGGGCGGCGCGAGCAACGCGGTGCAGCTGACCAGCAGCACCGGATCGGTGACGGGAACGGGTCCGGTGACTGCCGGCGGCAACCTCGCCATCGGCGCGAGCACCGGCATCCAGTTCGGCACGCTCGGCAGCGGCGGCACGACCTCGCTCATCACCCAGACCGGCCCGGTCACGGTCGCCAGCCTGACCTCCATCGGCGCGGTTACCGCGCGGGGCGACGCAATCAACATCGCCTCGCCCGGCGCGCTGAATTTCACCGATGTCGATGCGGCGAACGGCAACGTGGTCATCCAGACCGCGGGCAACCTGACGCTGGGCACGGTGGATGCGACCGGCTCGGCGACGCTGACAAGCACGGGCGGCGCGATCGCGGCAAACGGCGCGATCACCGCCAACGGCATCGCGATGAGCTCGCTCGCCAACCTGACGCTCAATGGACTCAGCACGCCCGGCTTCATCAGCCTCACCAGCACCAGCGGGAGCGTTTCCTCGACCGGACCGATCGCGGCCGGCGGCAACCTCGCCGTGGCGGGCAATTCCGGCATCACGCTCGGGACGGCGACCAGTGGCGGCACGACCGCCCTCACCTCCGCCAACGGCGTGATCAGCGTCGCCAACCTGCTCTCGAGCGGAGCGGTCACCGCGAGCGGCCGCTCGCTGACCATCGGTTCGAGCGGCGCGCTGCAATTCGCCAATGCCGTCGCCACGGCGGGTAACATTGCGTTCACCACTGCCGGCAACCTCATCGTATCTCAGGCCAATGCTTCGGGCGCGCTCGCACTGGCGAGCACCGGCGGCTCGGTCGCCAGCACCGGCACGCTGTCCTCGGGCGGCAATGCCGTGGTGAGCGGGCAGACCGGCGTTGCACTGGGCAATCTGGCCAGCGGCGGCACGACCACCCTGACCAGCGCGGCCGGCAACGTGCAGGTCGCCAACCTCACCTCGGCCGGCGCAGTCGATGCCAGCGGCCGAGCGGTGACGATCGGATCGAGCGGAGCGCTGACGTTCTCGAACGCGCAAGCGAGCGCGGGGAACCTGTCGCTCACCACGACCGGCAATCTTACGCTCGCTCAAGCTGGTGCGAGCGGCTCGCTCGCACTCACCAGCACCGGCGGCAGCGTCGCGGGGACAGGTCCGATCACATCCGGCGCCACCGCCTCACTATCGGGCGATGCCGGAATCGCGCTCGCCTCGCTTGCCAGTGGCGGCACCACTTCGCTGACCGCGGCCAACGGCGCGGTCAGCGTGACCGCTCTGACTTCGACCGGAGCAGTCACGGCCAGTGGCCGTTCGATCGACCTGCGCGGCCCCGCCTCGCTCACGATCGCCAGTGCACAGGCGACCGCTGGCAACCTGGCGCTGCAGGCGGCGCAGAACCTCACCATATCCGGAACGGTCGACGGGGTCGGCGTCTCGCTAACAGGCGGCAACGTCGCGATCGGTGGACAGGCCCGCGCCACCGCTGCGCTCGACGTGCTCGCGAACCAGCTTTTCACCGTCAACGGCAGCGCGATCGGGCAGACGATCGGAGTGACCGCGGGCGACGTCGCGATCGGCCAGACTGGCCGGATCGGGAGCCGCGGCGTGACCAGGTCGATAACATTGCGCAACGGCGCGTCGACTTCGCCGATGAACATCGGTGGGACCGGCCAGCAAGGCGAGTTCAGCGTCGACCGCGGCGAAGCGGCGCGGCTGTTCGCCGACCAGTCGATCACTTTCGTCTCGCAAGCGGGCGAAGGCACCGGCGGCGACGCGCGCATCGGCGACCTGGCGATGGCGTTCGGCAACGATCCCGCCAACCTCGGCGCGGGCGGCCTGCTCAAGGTCGATGCCGGCGGGGTGGTGACGGTGAACGGCGCGGTCGCGCTGACGACCGTATCGGACGCCGATACGTTCTCGATCGACCCGCAGCGGATCGACGTGATCGCGGGCGGCGGGTCGATCGTGATGAAGAACGCCGCAGGTGCACTGCGGGGCTCGCTCGAGCTGCAGGCCGGCACCATCGCGGTGGCGGACCAGACCACGCTCGACACCATCGCCGCCCTCAGTGATTTCGCCGCGATCAGCGCGGCGCTCGACAAGCCGGGTGCGGCGGCTTCCGACGGCGGCTATCTGCAGGCCGGGACGATCGACCTCCTGATCGGGCAAGGGCTGTTCATCCAGAACAGCGGCACGAGCACCGAGTTCGACGACCGCCGGGGTTTCCGCGCCAATGCGCTCAACATCGACAGCACCGGCACCAATCCGATGATCGCGATCAACGGCGTCATCACCGGGCAGACCGGCGATCTTCTCGGGCTCGACACGATCCAGGGCGTGACGGTCAACGGTGTTGCGGCGACGACGATCGCCAAGGGTGCGTTGCTGACGATCAACGGCTGTGCCGCGGGCGTGAAATGCGGCGTACCGGACTACACCTTCGGCGGACTGTCGGACGACGAGCTCGAAGGGCTTCTCGTCACCGCCGATCAGCCGCGCACGGTCTCCGCCAGCCAGCTCGTCCAGATCGAGGACAACGAACCGCTGATCACCCCGCCGCTGGTCGACGAACCGATCACCGGGGTGGGGAACGACGATCTTTGGCAGGTGAAATGCACTCCGGATGGCGATAAGAACTGCCCGGCGGAGGAGGGATCGGAGTGAATCGCAAGGGGGGCGTGCGGGGGCCGCTTTCGAGAATCGTCGCGGCGCTGGCGCTGCTGGCGGCCGTGTTTGCGGGCAGCGCGGCGCTTGCCGGCGGGCAGCTGATGGGGGTCGCGAGCTGCGCGGGCTCCACCTGCCACGGCCGCGCGGAAGGCAACGGCGCGGTGGTCCGGCAGGACGAGATCGCCACCTGGCAGGAACCGAGCGCACCGCCCGGTGCGCACAGCCGTGCCTACGCCGCGCTCACCACCCTGCGCGGCCGGCAGATCGGCGCGACGCTGGGTATCGAGCCCACCAGCGCCACCGAGTGCCTCGGCTGTCACTCGACCACCGGCGGTCCGCGCGGGCCGCAATTCCAGGTTTCGGACGGAGTCGGCTGCGAGGCGTGCCACGGCGCGGCCGGAAGCTGGCTGCCGACTCACTACACCGTCGGAGGCAGCCATGCGGCGAATGTCGCCAACGGGATGATTCCGCTCGAGCGGCCTTCGGTGCGGGCCAAGGTCTGCCTCGACTGCCACTACGGCAGCGACGGCGCGGGGCAGTTCACCACCCACCGGATCATGGCCGCGGGCCACCCGCGCCTGTCGTTCGAGCTCGACCTGTTCTCGGCGTTGCAGCAGCATCACGATGCCGACGCCGACTACGCTACGCGCAAGGGCACCCCCAGCAGCGTGCGCCTGTGGGCGGTGGGCCAGGCCGAAGCGGTGCGCCGCTCGCTGTCGCTCTTCCGCCAGCCGCAGTTCGGGACCCAGGGGATGTTCCCCGAGTTCTATTTCTTCGACTGCCACAGCTGCCACCGTCAGATCACCGACGGCCCGCAGCGCAAGCTGACCTTCGAGACCAACCCCGGCCGGCCAATCCTGTTCGCGACGCCTCCGTACAACGACGAGAACATGATCATGCTCTCGGCCGTCGCGCGGGTGCTCGCTCCGGGCCAGGAGACGGGCTTCGATGCGGCAGTGGCGGCGTTCCACAAGGCGATGGGCCAGGGCCGTCCCGAAGCGGTCGCGGCGGCAGGCAAGCTGGAGGCGGCGGCGAGCAGCCTCGAAGCTGCGCTCGATTCGCGCGGCTACGGTAACGACGAGGCGTTCCAGGTGGTCGCGGCGATCGCCGACAGGTCGACCGCCCCGCGCTTCACCGACTACGCCGGCTCCGCCCAGGCGGTGATGGCGGTCGACACCCTGTTGAACGCGATGGTGCGCGAGAACCGTGTCACGGTCGGCGCCGCGGCGGGCATTCGCGCCTCGATCAACCGCGCCTACGCCGCGGTCGAGAGCCCGGAGAGCTACAACCCCGGCGCCTTCCGCGCCGCCCTGGGCCAGGCCACACGCAGCATCGGCGCGCTCCGGTGAGAGCAGGTCCGCGGACGTCCGCGCTGGCGATCGCGCTGTTGCTCGGCTCGTGCGGCGGCGGAGGTGGCGGTTCGACATCCGGCGGCGGGGGCGGCGGCCCCGTGCCGGGGCCCCCGCCCCCCCCCCCCCCCCCCCCGGGGCAAAACGCCC
>JAEWKG010000195.1 GCA_023386135.1 Pseudomonadota bacterium
CGTTTCTTGAACGCCATCCGTCGAGTTCTTACAACGCGTTGGCGCGGCGAGGGCATATGTGTGGCGGGTCATGAATGTCCCGACCACCCTTGCCGCCTTTCGCCCGCTCGACCGCACCCGCTATGTCGCCTCTGCGCGGCGCCGGGGGCGTTACGAGCGCTTCGAGGCGTTGCTGCTGCGCTCCTACGCCAGCATGCGGGCACGCAATCACTCGGCCTAACCCTTCAAGAGACCCGGCAGGCCGAGCCCGAGCAGGGTGAGGCCGATCACCGCGCACACCAGGAACATGCCGGTCCACGGCATCCATCCGACACTGTCGATGCGCTGACGCCGCGTCCGCCGCCGGTCGGCCACCCGCGTTGCCGCCGCCAGGACCAGGAACAGCGCACCCGCCGCGCAGGCGAGCTCGGCATTGTTCGCGAACAGTAGGGCCTCGGGCAGCTTCATGGGCGGCAATATGGGATGCGTTGCGTAGGGCACCAGCCCTCGTAAGGCCGTTCGGATGGCCGAGCCGATCCGTTATCACCGCCCGCGACAAGCGCTGCTGATCCGGCTCGGCGCGGCGTTTGTGCTGTCGATCATGCTGGTGTTCGTAAAGCTCGTCACCCAGTCCGGCGTGACCCTGACCGAGACGCTGTTCTGGCGCCAGTTGCCGACCGTGCCGATGTTGTTGCTGTGGTTCGGGTCGCGCGGCGAACTGGCAACGCTCGGCAGCACCCGCCTCAAGGCACACGCGGGGCGCGCCATGACCGGCCTCGCGGGGATGTTCCTCAACTTCGGAGCGGTGACATTGCTGCCGCTGGCCGTGGCGACCACCTTCAACTTCACCTCGGCGATCTGGGCGGTGGCGCTGTCGGCCCTGCTGCTCAAGGAGAAGATCGGCCCGTGGCGGTGGGGCGGGGTGCTGCTGGGATTTGCCGGAGTGGTGGTGATGGCGCAGCCCGCAGGCGGACACGTCCCGCCGTTCGGAGCCGCGGTGGCGCTGGGCGCGGCGTTCATGATCGCGCTGATCTCGATTCAGATCCGCGACCTTGCGCAGACCGAGCATCCGCTGACGATCGTGTTCTGGTTCGCCGCCTTCAGCATCGTGCCGCTGGCCGCCGCCATGCCGTTCGTGATGACCGGGCATACCGCGTACCAGTGGGCGCTGCTCGCCGGACTCGGCGCGTTTGGGCTCATTGGCCAGTTCCTGCTCACCGCCGCGCTGCGCTTCGGCGCGGTCGCGAGCGTGATCGTGATGGATTACTCCTCGCTCATCTGGGGGACACTGTTCGGCTGGTGGGTGTTCGACCGCCTACCGCCGCAGACCACTTGGCTCGGCGCGCCGCTGATCGTCGGCGCCGGCCTGCTCATTGCCTGGCGCGAGCACCGCCTTAGCTTGCAGAAGGCGCGGGCCATGGTTGGCGAGTAGGGAACCCGAGCCCGCCTGCTACGTTGATGATCCAGTTCAGTTTTCCGCCAACGGGCCGCTCAAGAGCCCTTCGCGGTCGCACGCAGCGCCCGTCGGTTCAACCGGCGGGCGTTTTGCGTTTGCGCGTCCATCCGCCCGGCCCCCGCGCGCGCCGCTCGCGCACGACGAGGTAAATCAGCAGGCCCAGCGGACCGGCGAGGAAGGTCAGCAGCAAGATCGGCGCCTGCGTCAATCGCGCGAACCCCTTGTTGTCGGCATCGCGCGCGATCCACAGCCCGGTGAACAGGTCGAGCGCGAGGTAGTGCGTCCATCCGACCACCAGCCCGCCGTCCGAGCGGAAGAATGGCTTCAGCCCGGCGATCGAATACTCGGCAAGGCTCGGCGGCGGCACCCCCGCGTCGCGTACCGGATCGGCCCAACCCGCGAACATCGCGACGAAGCTCGCGGCATAGATCAGGCAGAGCAGCCCGACGCCGAGGTACAGCACGATCGCCAGCGGTGCGGGCCGGCGCGGGGCGAGGATCAGCAGCGCCCAGGCGACCAGCGCCACGCCGTTGGTGAACGAGAACAGCGCCGGCCACATGCGCGTCGCCTTAGCTGCCGCCCTGCTCGCTCAGCGTCGGCGTGCCGGCAGGCGCGCGCGGACCATCCCATGCCAGGATCGGCTTCCTCGCCGCAAGCGTTTCATCGAGCCGCCGGCGCGGCGCGAAGTGCGGCGCGGTCTTGAGGCTCTCGTCGCCCGCCCGCGCCCGCTCAGCGAGGCTGCGAAGCGCGAGGATCAGCTGATCGAGGCCCGCCTTGCTCTCGGTCTCGGTGGGTTCGACCAGCATCGCACCGTGGACCACCAGCGGGAAGTACATCGTCATCGGGTGGAAGCCCTCGTCGATCATCCCCTTGGCTAGATCGAGCGTCGACAGCCCTTCGGCGAACCCTTTGTCGCTGAACAACGCCTCGTGCATGCACGGCCCGCTCGCGCCGAACGGCGCGTCGAGCAGGTCCTCGCACGACCGCAGGATGTAGTTCGCATTGAGCACCGCATCGCCCGACGCCTGCCGCAGCCCGTCCGCGCCATGGCTGAGGATGTAGGCGAGCGCGCGGGTGAACATGCCCATCTGCCCGTGGAACGCGCACATCCGGCCGAAGGTGTGCGGATGCTCCTCGCCCGCATTCTCCTCCTCGATCAAGTCGACGGTGCCGTCGGCGCGGCGCGCGGTGAACGGCAGCGGACCGTACGGACTCAAAGCTTCCGACAGCACCACAGGGCCCGAGCCCGGACCGCCGCCGCCGTGCGGGGTGGAGAAGGTCTTGTGCAGGTTGATGTGCATCGCATCGACACCGAGATCGCCTGGGCGCACCCGGCCGACGATCGCGTTGAAGTTGGCACCGTCGCAATAGACGTAGCCGCCCGCCGCGTGGACCGCGTCGGAGATCGCCTTCATGTCGCGCTCGAACAGGCCGCAGGTGTTGGGATTGGTGATCATCACTCCCGCCACGTCCGGCCCCAGCCGCGCCTTGAGCGCTTCGAGATCGACGCGACCCTCGGCGGTCGCGGGGATGTTCTCGACCCGGTATCCCGCGAAGGCGGCGGTCGCCGGATTGGTGCCGTGGGCGCTTTCGGGCACGAGGATCACCTCGCGCGGATCGCCGCGGGCTTCGAGCGCGGCGCGGATGCACAGGATGCCGCACAGCTCGCCGTGCGCACCGGCCTTGGGCGTCATCGCCACGCCGTGCATGCCGGTGAGATCGATCAGCCAGAACGCCAGCTCGTTGATCACCTCGAGCGCGCCGCGCACGGTATCGATGGGCTGCAGCGGGTGCACGTCGAGGAAGCCGGGCATCCGCGCGACCTTCTCATTGAGGCGCGGGTTGTGCTTCATCGTGCACGACCCGAGTGGGAAGAGCCCGAGGTCGATCGCGTAGTTCTGCCGGCTGAGCCGCGTGTAATGGCGGATGGTCTCCGGCTCGGACAGGCCGGGCAGGCCGATCTCGCTCTCACGCGCCATGCCGCCGAGGCGGTTCGCACCGCCGCTCGGCTCGGGCAGATCGACGCCGCAGGTGTGCGTGTTGCCGATCTCGAAGATCAGCGGCTCTTCCAGCATCAGCGCGCGGTTGCCGGTGGCGGTGCCGCCGCCATCGCGCCGGTCGAGGGTCATCGTCGGCCGCCAGCCGCTCTGGTTCGGGGCGTTCATCGCACGGCCTCCTCAAGCGCGGAGGCAAGGGTTTCGATGTCCTCCTCGCTGGTGGTTTCGGTCACCGCTACCACGAGTCCGCGGGCAATCGCGTCGGCGCCGGGGTAGAGTCGTCCGAGTGAGATACCGGCCAGCACTTTCTTCTCCGCCAGCGCGCGAACGATCGGCCGCGCATCGGTCGTCAGCATCACGGTGAACTCGTTGAAGAAGCTGTCGTTGAGCACTTCGACGCCCGGGATCTTGGCCAGACGGTCCGCGGCGACGCACGCAAGGCGGTGGTTCTCCGCGGCCAATTTCCGCAAGCCCGCTTCGCCCAGCAATGTGAGGTGAATCGTGAAGGCCAGCGCGCACAGCCCTGAATTCGTACAGATGTTGCTCGTCGCCTTCTCGCGGCGGATATGCTGCTCACGGGTCGAGAGGGTGAGCACGAAACCGCGCTTGCCCTCGGCATCGACCGTCTCGCCGCACAGCCGGCCCGGCATCTGGCGCACGTGCTTGGGATCGCGCACCGCGAACAGGCCGAGGTAGGGGCCGCCGAACTGGAGGCCGACGCCGAGCGACTGGCCTTCGCCGACCACGATGTCAGCGCCCAGTTCGCCGGGGCTTTTGATTGCCCCCAAGGCCACCGGTTCGGTGTTCACCGCGATCAGCAGCGCGCCGTTGGCGTGCGCCGCCTCGGCAATCGCCGCGAGATCGGGCAGGCGGCCGAGGATGTCGGGATACTGCACCACCACGCAGCTCGTCTGGTCGTCGATCCGCGCGATCAGCGCGTCGTTGTCGGGCACGGCCTGCAGGGTCGGCAGCGCATCGGCGATCTCGTCGCCGGTGAACTTGGCCATCGTCTTGGCCGTCTGGACATAGTGCGGGTGCAACCCGCCCGAGACCACCGCGCGGCGGCGCTTGGTCACCCGCCCCGCCATCGCGATCGCTTCCCAGCATGCGGTCGAGCCGTCGTACATCGAGGCGTTCGCCACCGCGCAGCCATAGAGCCGCGCGACCTGGCTCTGGAACTCGAACAGCATCTGCAGCGTGCCCTGTGCGATTTCCGGCTGGTAGGGCGTGTAGGCGGTGAGGAACTCGCCGCGCTGGATCAGGTGGTCGACCGTCGCCGGCACATGGTGGCGATAGGCGCCAGCCCCACAGAAAAACGCGGCATCGGCCGCCGCGAGGTTCTTCTTGCTCAAGCGGCGCATGTGCTGCTCGACCGCCATCTCGCTGGCATGGAGCGGCAGCCCCTCGATCGGCGCCTTGAGGTAGTGCTCGGCGGCGACGTCGGCGAACAGCGCGTCGACATCGGTCGCGCCGATCACTTCGAGCATTTCGCCGCGATCGGCGTCGGTCAGGGGCAGGTAGCGCATATCCAACTTTCGTCATCCCAGCGGAAGCTGGGATCGGGTGCAGCAATGTCCGACCTCACGGCCAGCGATCCCAGCGTTCGCTGGGATGACGGTTACAAAGTGTCGCAGAAGGCCTTGTAGGCGCTCTCGTCCATCAGGCCGTCGAGTTCGCCGCTGTCCGAAATGGTCAGCTTGAAGAACCAGCCGTCGCCTTCGGGCGCCGAGTTGACCAGCGCGGGGTCGTCCTCGAGCGCGGGGTTGCCCTCTGTGACGGTGCCGCTGACCGGCGAATAGACGTCGCTCGCGGCCTTGACGCTCTCGACCACCGCGGCCTCGCCGCCCTTGGTCACCGAGGCGCCCTCGCCCGGCACTTCGACGAACACGATGTCGCCGAGCTGGCTCTGAGCATAGTCGGTGATGCCGACCGTGGCGGCCTGGCCGTCGACCTCGATCCATTCATGGTCTTCGGTGAAATAGCGGCTCATTTGCTTGCTCCCTTGCGGTGATAGCGATGGGGGACGAACGGGGTCGGCACGACGCGCGCGGGCAGGCGCTTGCCGCGGACTTCTATTTCCAGATCAGTGCCTTGCGCGGCGCGTGCGCTGTCGACGTAGGCCATCGCGATCGGATGGCCGAGGGTCGGCGCGAAACCGCCGCTGGTAACAGTGCCGACCTTAGTGCTGCCGGCGAAGACATCGGCGCCCTCGCGCGCGGCCATGCGACCTTCGAGGGCAAGTCCGACCCATTTGCGGGACGTTCCTTCAGCCAGTTCGCGTTGGATCCGTTCGGCGCCCGGGAAGCCGCCCTCGGCCTTGCGGCGCTTGTTGATCCCGAACGTCAGCCCGGCCTCGACCGGCGAGGTGTCGGGCGACATGTCGTGACCATAGAGCGGAAGTCCTGCCTCCAGCCGCAGCGAGTCCCGCGCGCCCAATCCGATCGGCTTCACCTCCGGCTGGGCGCACAGCGCATCGGCGAGCGCGGCGGCATGGTCGGCGGGCACCGATATCTCGTAGCCGTCCTCGCCGGTGTAGCCTGAGCGGCTGACCCGGAGCGGCACCCCGTTCCAGGTGAACGGACCGGCGTCCATGAAGGTCATCTCGTCGGTGCCAGGCCAACCGTCGTTCATCGGTTTCAGCTCGAGCCGCGCCAGCGCCTGCGCCGCCTCGGGCCCCTGCAGCGCGAGCAGCGCGTCATCGGCGAGGTGGGTTAGTGTGACGTCGTCGGGCAAGTGCTCGCGCAAGTGGGCGATGTCATCCCACTTGGTCGCGCCGTTGACGACGAGGTAGAACTGATGCGCCGCGTTGGTGACCATCAGGTCGTCGAGCACGCCGCCGTTGTCGTCCAGCAGCAGCGAATAGCGCTGGCGGCCGGGCTTCAGCGTCGAAAGATCGATCGGCAGCACCGCCTCGATCGCCGCCACCGCGTTGTCGCCCGAAATCTCGAGCTGGCCCATGTGGCTGACGTCGAACAGTCCGGCGTGAGTGCGGGTCCACTCGTGCTCGGCGAGGATGCCCTCATACTGGATCGGCATCTCGTAGCCGGCGAACGGCACCATCCGCGCGCCCTTCGCCCGGTGCCACGCATCGAGCGGCAGGGTTTCGGTCTCGATGGCTTCTTCGGTTTCGTTCACACGCACTCACCCCGACAGCGCGGCCGACGGCCGGTGGGCCATCTAGGAAAACCGCTACCCCCTCTGTCGGGAAACCTGAGAGTTTGGCCACGCCGAGACGCGGCTTACACCGTCGGTGGCCCCGTCCATCAGACGAGGCGCTTTCCAGAGCGTCGCATGGCCCGCCACGGTCCGTTGGCCTGAGAGTTTCCGGGACGGTTGCTCCTTCGGCGGCCCGGCCTCACGGCAGGACGCTCTCCCATGGCGGACGCCGGGATTCGCACCCCGAACGACGGCACTGCCCTGCGCGAGTCCGCCGCGCCGGTCAATCGAGATTGGGGCGCAGCCAGCGTTCGGCGGTGGCGATATCCACGCCGCGGCGCGCTGCGTAATCCTCCAGCTGGTCGCGGCCGATGCGGGCGACGCCGAAGTATTCGCTCTCCGGGTGCCCGAAGTAGAACCCGCTGACCGCGGCGGTGGGATACATCGCGTAGCTCTCGGTCAGCGTCAGCCCGGCGGTGTTCTGCGCGTCGAGCAGGTCGAACAATACCGGCTTGAGGCTGTGATCGGGACACGCGGGATAGCCCGGCGCAGGACGGATGCCGCGGTATTCCTCGCGGATCAGCGCGATGTTGGTGAGCTGCTCACCCGGCGCGTAGCCCCACAAGTCGGTGCGCACGTGGCGGTGCAGACTTTCGGCGAACGCCTCGGCCAGCCGGTCGGCGAGCGCCTTCAGCAGGATGTCGGAGTAATCGTCTTTGTCCGCGCGGAAGCGTTCGGAGTGCGGCTCGATCCCGTGGATGCCGACCGCGAACCCGCCGAGCCAGTCACCCGACGGATCGATGAAATCGGCAAGGCACATGTTCGCCCGGTCGCGGCTTTTCTTCACCTGCTGGCGCAGGAATGGGAAGGTGACGTGCCGCTCTTCCTCGACCAGGTGCACGCGCACGTCGTCGCCGTCGCGCGCGCAGGGCCACAGCCCCGCCACGCCCTTCGCGGTCAGCCACTTTTCGCCGATGATCCTGTCGAGCATCGCATCGGCATCGGCCTTGAGGCTGCGCGCGGTGTCGCCCACTACCTCGTCGTCGAGGATCGACGGGTAGGTACCGTGCAACTCCCACGCGCGGAAGAACGGCGTCCAGTCGATCACCTCGCGCAGGTCCTCGAGCGGCCAATCGGCGAACGTGTGCACCCCCGGCTGGAGCGGCGGCGCGGGCTTTTCGTTGTAATTGGGGTCGTAGAAGTTGGCCCGCGCCTCCTCGAGGCTCAGCAGCACGCTCTGCGCCTTGCCCTCGCGCGCCTCACGCACCTTGGCATATTCGCTCGCGGTGTCCTCGACGAAGCCGTCGCGCTGGGTGTCGCTCAAGAGCCGGCTGGCCACGCCGACCGCGCGGCTCGCGTCGAGCACGTGGATTACGGGGCCGTTGTAAGCCGGATCTATCCGCAATGCAGTATGGACCTTGCTGGTGGTCGCGCCGCCGATCAGCAGCGGCATGGTCATGCCTGCGCGGCCCATCTCCTCCGCCACCGTAACCATCTCGTCGAGTGAGGGGGTGATGAGGCCCGATAGCCCGATCATGTCCGCCTGGTTATCGTTGGCGGTCTCGAGGATCTTGGCCCACGGCACCATCACGCCGAGGTCGATCACCTCGTAGCCGTTGCACTGCAGGACCACGCCGACGATGTTCTTGCCGATGTCGTGGACGTCGCCCTTGACGGTCGCCATCACGATCCGCCCCTTCGACTGGTCGGCGAGACCAGAGGCCTCCTTCTCCGCCTCGATGAAGGGAATGAGGTGCGCGACCGCCTTCTTCATCACGCGGGCGGACTTGACCACCTGGGGGAGGAACATCTTGCCCGAACCGAACAGGTCGCCGACGACGTTCATCCCGTCCATCAGCGGGCCTTCGATCACCTCGATCGGGCGGCCGCTGCGGTGCGCCACGGCCTGGCGGGCTTCCTCGGTGTCCTCGACCACGTAGGCGTCGATTCCCTTGACCAGCGCGTGCTCGATCCGCCGCTCGACCGGCCAGCCGCGCCATTCCTCGGCCGCCTTCTCGTCGGCGGCGGACTTGCCCTTGTAGCTCTCGGCGAGCTCGATCAGCCTCTCGGTCGAGCTTTTGTCCCCTTCCCCACCCTTGCGCCGCATCAGGATCACATCCTCGCACGCCTCGCGAAGCACGGGGTCGATCTGGTCGTAGATGTCGAGCTGTCCGGCGTTGACGATCGCCATGTCGAGGCCCGCGGGGATCGCATGGTACAGGAACACCGAGTGCATCGCGCGGCGCACGGTCTCGTTGCCGCGGAAGCTGAAGCTGAGGTTGGAGAGGCCGCCGGAGTAATGCGCGTGCGGGCATAGCTTGCGGAGCTCGGCGACCGCCTCGATGAAGTCGAGCGCGTAGCGGTCGTGCTCCTCGATCCCCGTCGCCACCGCGAACACGTTGGGATCGAAGATGATGTCCTCGGGCGGGAAGCCGATGCCGGTGAGGAGGTCGTAAGCGCGCTGGCAGATCGCGACCTTGCGCTCCCTTGTATCTGCCTGCCCCGTCTCGTCGAACGCCATGACCACAGCGGCCGCGCCGTAGTCCATGCACTTCCTCGCGTGATCGAGGAACGCCGCTTCGCCTTCCTTCATGCTGATCGAATTGACGATCGGCTTGCCCGAGACGCACTTGAGGCCCGCCTCGATCACCTCCCACTTGGAGCTGTCGATCATCACCGGCACGCGGGCGATGTCGGGCTCGGCGGCAATCAGCTTGAGGAAGGTGGTCATCGCCTCGACCGCGTCGAGCAGGCCTTCGTCCATGTTGACGTCGATCACCTGCGCGCCGTTCTCGACCTGCTGGCGCGCCACTTCGACCGCGGCGGTGTAGTCGCCCGCCATGATCAGCTTCTTGAACGCCGCCGACCCGGTGACGTTGGTGCGCTCGCCGATGTTGACGAAGCGGGAGGAGGCGGCGGCTATCGTATCGGTCACTGGCGTTCCTTGATCCTCCCCGGACCGGGGAGGATTTAAGTCACGCCGCCATCGTGAACGGCTCGAGCCCGGCAAGGCGCGTGGCAATCGCTGGATGCGGTACTTGCCGAGGGGCGATGCCCGCGACCGCACGCGCCATTGCAGCGATGTGCTCGGGCGTGTTGCCGCAGCAGCCGCCGAGGATGTTGACCTGGCCGTTGTCGGCCCAGCGCTTGACGAGGCTCGCGGTGGTCTCCGGCGCCTCGTCGTAGGCGCCAAGCTCGTTGGGCAGACCCGCGTTGGGATAGGCCATCAGCAGCGTATCGGCGATCGCGCTCAGCACCTGGACGTGCGGGCGGAGCTGCTCGGCGCCGAAGCTGCAATTGAGCCCCACCGCGATCGGCTTGGCATGGCGCACCGCGTGCCAGAACGCCTCGACCGTGTGACCGGAGAGGTTGCGGCCGGAAAGGTCGGTCAGGGTCAGCGACAGCATCAGCGGGATGTCGCGGCCGAGATCCTGCGCCAGCTCGCGGACGCCGGAGATCGCCGCCTTGCAATTGAGCGTGTCGAACACCGTCTCGACGAGGATGAAGTCGACCCCGCCCTCGACAAGCGCGGCGGCCTGCTCGCGGTAGACGTCCTTGACCTCGTCGAAGGTCACCTCGCGGTAGCCGGGGTCCTCGACCCGCGGGCTCAGCGACAGCGTCTTGTTGGTCGGCCCCATCGCCCCGGCAACAAAGCGCTTCACCCCGTCGCGCGCGGTCGCAGCGTCGACCGCCTCGCGGATCACCCGCGCGGCGGCGATATTCATTTCGGCTACCAACGGTTCGGCCGCGTAGTCGCCCTGGCTGATGCGGTTGGCATTGAAGGTGTTGGTCGCCAACAGGCTCGCGCCCGCGTCGATGTAGCGATTGCAGATCGTGGCGATCACGTCGGGCCGGGTCAGGTTGACGAGGTCGTTGTTGCCTTTCTGGTCGCGCTCCAGCCCGGTCGCACCGCGATAGTCCTCTTCCGACAGCTTCGCCGCCTGGATCGCGGTGCCGTAGGGCCCGTCCTTGATCAGGATGCGCCGCGCGGCTTCGTCGAGCAGCTCCTCGCGCTTGGTCATGCGGTGTCTCCAGGGCGGCGGCCGAGCAGGTGGCAGATCGCGTAGCTGAGCTCGGCGCGGTTGAGGGTGTAGAAATGGAACTTGCGCACGTCGCCCGCATAGAGCCGGCGACAGAGTTCGGCCGCAACCGTAGCGGCGACCAGCTGACGCGCGGCGGGGCGTTCGTCGAGGCCTTCGAACAAAGTCTCCAGCCACGCCGGGATCGCGGTGCCGCACAGCCCGCTCATCCGCTGGACGCTGGCGAAGCTCATAATCGGCATGATGCCGGGCACGATCTCCGCGCCGATGCCGTGCGCCGCCGCCTTGTCGCGGAAGCGGAAGAAGCATTCGGGCTCGAAGAAGAACTGGGTGATCGCGCGGGTCGCGCCGGCGTCGATCTTGCGCTTGAGGTTGTCGAGATCGGCCGCCTCGTCGTGCGAATCCGGGTGCTTCTCGGGATAGGCGGCGGTCGAGATCTCGAACGGCGCGATCTTGAGCAGGCCCTCGATCAGCGCCGCCGCGTTCTCGTACCCGCCGGGGTGCGGACGATATTTGCCGCTCGGGTCGGACGAATCTCCGCGCAACGCGACGATGTGGCGGATGCCGCTGTCCCAGTACTGGCGCGCCACCGCGTCGACTTCATCGCGGGTCGCGTCGACGCAGGTGAGGTGCGCGGCGGCGGGGATGCTGGTCTCCTCGACGATCCGCCGGACCGCCGCGTGGGTGCGCTCGCGGGTGGAACCGCCCGCGCCGTAGGTCACCGAGACGAAATCGGGCTGCAGCGGCTCCAATGTGCGCACGCTGTCCCACAGCGTCTCGGCCATCTTCTCGGTCTGGGGCGGGAAGAACTCGAACGACACGCCGATGTCGCCCGGAAGCGAGGCGTAGAGCGGTTCGGAGTGGGCGATCGCGGCGTTCATCGCGCGGCCCGCTTGCGAGGCGCGGGCTGGGCACCGATGCGCGGCACTTCAGGGTCGAGCCGGCGCGCGGTCCACACCTTCACCGCCAGCTCACCGCCCTCGATCGTCTCGCTGGCGGCGCCGGCGAACCCGAACCGCGCGAGCATCGCTGTCATCTGCTCGTCGTCGAAGCCCAATCGCGCGTGGGCGTGGGTGCGGCGCAGTTCCTCGCGCGCGTGCGCGGCGAGATCGGCGATGGCGATCCGCCCGCCCCCGCGGCACACCCGCGCCGCCTCGGCCAGCGCGTAGTCGGGTTCGGGCGCGTAGTGCAGCACCTGGTGGAATACCACCGTGTCGAACCTGTCGGGCGCGAAGGGCAGCGCGGCGAAATCGCCCTGCACCAACTCGACTCGGCCCGCGGGCAGGCCCTGCAACCGCGCGCGGGCGAGGCGCAGCATCTCGGGGCTCTTGTCGACGCCGGTGACCTTGCTCGCCGCAGGCTCCAGCACCTCCGCGATGCGGCCGGTGCCGGTGCCGATGTCGAGCACTTCGCCAAGCGGCTCACCCTCCAGCGCCGCGACCAGCGCGCGCTCCACCGCGTCGGCGGGGGCGAGAATGGCGCGCAGCCGGTCCCATTCCCCGGCATGGCGCGCGAAGTATTCGGCCGCGCTCTTCTCGCGCGCATCACGGATGGCGGCGAGGTGGCGGCGATCCTCGGCGCAGGCGCGGGCGAAAGCGGCGTCCTCGCCCTCGGCAGCGGCGAGCAGGCGGGTCACCGCGCGGGTGGTGGCGAGGCCGGTTGTGGCGGCCTGGCGCAGGAACACCCAGCTACCCTCGTGCCGCCGTTCGGCGAGGCCCGCGTCGCACAGGATCGCCACGTGACGCGAGACCCGCGGCTGGCTCTGCCCCAGCACGTGCGCGAGTTCGCCGACGGCGAGCTCCATCGTCCCGATCAGACGCATGATGCGGAGGCGGGTGAGGTCGCCCAGCGCGCGCATGACGGTCTCGATCGACATGTCGCATATAAAGATATCGTTATATGCGAAAGTCAAGCGCGGACTGCGCGGGTTGGCAAATCCCTAGCCGCCGCTGCGCTGGACCCCTGCGTTGGCATGCTCTGCGCGTGCGGGAGCGTATCATCGGCGCCGCTCGCGGCGCCGTATTGGACGTCATCGCCCAGCGGTTCGCGAAATGGTCGTTGAGCCTAGCCGAGCGCGACGTCGCGGCAGCGACCAACAGCCTGCACGCTGATTTGCGAATCGCCCCTCGCCGGCGACTTCGGCCAAGTGACGGCCACGCCTGGCGGATCGGAGCCAAGACCCCATCAGCTTCATTGCGCTGTCGCTGGCTCGCTCGTGAGCCAAACCGAGGGTTGACCGCCAGCTATTCGCGGAAGGCATTTTCCGAGATGCGCGTAATTGGGGTGAATAGATAGGACATGATCGAGCGCTTCTCGCCGCGAAGGCTTACGTTGGCCATCATGCCGGACCCAATTCGAAGCGGTCGGCCGTCGTTACCCTTCAGCTGTTCGCTCGTCTGAACCTCGACGGTGTAGAAGCTCTCGCCCTTCTCGTTTTGCACTGCATCTGGGGAGATGGACGTGACCACGCCATTGAGCGACCCGAACACCGCCGAATTATACGCTGTGACCTCGATACGCGCCCGCTGACCCAGGCCAACGTTGCCGATGTCGCTAGGGCGCACCATCACCTCAAAGAACAAGGTTTCATCATTGGGGACGATTTCAACCACGGGCATCCCTGATGTGACGGTCCCTCCTACGGTGGTGACCAGCACCCGATTAACGCGCCCAGACATCGGTGCGCGAATGGCCGTCCTATCGACACGGTCGGATAGCGCCGGCAGGTTCTGGCGCTGGACCGAAAGATCAGCTTGCGCCTGTGAAAGCTCCATGCCCGCGCGAGTCTTCCAGTCGCTGAACTGTTGTGCACCGGCCGCACGTGCTTCCGCGACCGAGGATTGCGACCGGGCGACCGCCGCCTGCGCCGCGGCCACCTCGTTGCGCGCCACCTCGGCGGCGTTTTCCGCTTTGATGAGATCGATCTTGGGGACAATCAACTGCTCGGCGAGCGGGCGGATCATCTCAAGCTCGCGCTGGGCTGCCGCCAGATTGGAATTACGGGACTGAAGCATGGAATTGGCTTCGACTACCGATCGCTCCGCCTGATGCACCCGGGACACATTCGCAGCCTGCATACTGGCGAGTTCCGCCATGCGGGCGGAATGCAGCGAGCTTTCGACCGCCGCCTGGTCGCCGGCCCCGTTTCCGTATGCGGGGGTGCCACCACGCACTTCTGCCTGGAGCCGAGCGATCTTCGCTTCGAGCGAGTTGACGTTGGCGGTGGAGCTATCGAAGGCCGCGCCGGTAATCGTCGGGCTGAGACGAACGAGAAGCTGGCCGCGCCTGACGCTGTCGCCGGGCCTCACCAGAATTTGCTCAACCACTCCGCCTTCGAGATTGGAAACGACCTGAAGCTTCGAGCTCGGCACGACCCGGCCCATGCCGCGTACCGTCCGGTCGATCTTTGTGAGGCTGGCCCAGGCGATGAACAGGACGACGAACGCGGCGAGGACCCACAGGACGATGTTGGCCGACTTGCGCGCCCGCAGTTCGTCGTCCTCCAGCTCTATGTCCTGGTCAGTGAAGAAGGTGCGGGCGGTCTGCAGCATGACGCTACCTCTTGCCAATTCGCGCGACATTGCGCGTGATGCTGTCCGGTGTGCCGTCCATCGCGATCCGGCCGCGCGACATGAGGATTACGCGGCTCACCAGATTCAAAAGGGATGGTCGGTGCGTGATGACGATCAGCGTGCGGCCTTCGAATTCCTTCCGCAGATTCATCATCAACCGCGCTTCGGTGTCGGTATCGACCGCACTGGTCGGTTCATCGAAGACGAGGATCGGCGGACTACCGACTAACGCACGGGCCATCGCGATGCCTTGCCGCTGACCACCAGACAAGCCCTCGCCCCGATCTGCGAGCCTCACGTCATACCCGTTAGGCATCGTCGCGATAAAGTCGTGCGCGAGCGATGCCTTCGCCGCCCGGATCATCTCGTCATCGCCAACATCTTCACGGCCAAGCAGGATGTTCTCGCGGATGCTGCCGGTCAGGAGGACATTGTCCTGCAAGAGCGCGCCCACCTTCGATCGTAGCGAAGCCGGCGCCAACTGGCGGATGTCGGTACCGTCGATCAGGATCAACCCGCTGGATGGCGGGTAGAGGCCGATCAGCAGCTTTGCGATGGTGGACTTACCCGAACCTACCGGCCCGATCAGAGCGACATGCTCTCCCGGCTCGATACGGAAGGAGACACCGTTAAGGGCCAGCTCGGGCGCGTCCGGATAGCGGAAATCGACATCGCGGAATTCGATAGCGCCGGTCAGCGTCGAAGGGGCGAGCCCTGCTCCGGTGGGTGGCCCCTCTGCAGGTTGCTCCATCAGGGCATTGATCTGTTCGTATGCCGTGCGCGTGGCGTTGATCCGGGTAAGCAGGTTCGCAATCGCGCCCAAGGGCGCCACCGCCCGCCCAGCCAGGATCGAGCACGCGATCAGGCCGCCCATCGTCATCGTTTGATTGGCAATCGCGAAGACCCCGAAGATGACGATCCCAGTGTAGGCCATCGTCTGCGCGCTGCCCGCGACGTTGATCGACAGGTTCGATGTCAATCGCTGCCTGAGGGATGCCTGCGAATGGCCCTTCATTGCAGCGTCCCAGCGCTTCTCGAGCATGGCGCCAGCGTTGGCGGACTTGACCGTTTCGAGGCTTCCGATCGTCTCGACCAAGACTGCCTGCTTGCCGAGCGCCTCGCCCAAAGTACGCGATGCCAGGCGGCGCATGATCGGCTGCGAGGCAAGTGCGGCGAGGACCACCAGCGGAATCAGGACAAGGGGGACCATGACCAGCCACCCCCCGATCAGGCCGATGG
>JAEWKG010000284.1 GCA_023386135.1 Pseudomonadota bacterium
CCTCAGGTCGCTGCTGCGCCGCAAGGCGGGCGCGGCGGCGGTGGTGGCGGAGGTCGCGGCGGCGGCGGACCCGGCGGCTTCGGCGGGCCGGGCGACGGCCAGGGGCGCTGGAACCTGTCGCTTTACCACACGATCGAGCTCACCAACCGCGTGCTGGTCGCGCCGGGCGGGCCCGAGCTCGACCTGCTGTCGGGCGACGGCCTCAGCGACGGCGGCGTCTCGCGCCACAAAGTCGAGCTCGACGCAGGCCTCTTCAAGGACGGTCTCGGCGCGCGCGTCTCGGCCAACTACCTGTCAGGCTCGACCGTGCGCGGCAGCGGGCTGCCGGGGTCGAGCGACCTCCGGTTCGACGGCCTCGCCACCTTCAACCTCAACCTGTTTGCCGATCTGGAGCAGCAGAAGTGGCTGACCGGCGACGATGGCCCCGGATTCTGGAAGGGCGCGCGGCTATCCTTGCGGATCAACAACCTGTTCGACGCGCACCAGCGCGTGACCGACGAGAACGGCGAGGTGCCGCTGCGCTACCAGCCGGCGCTGATCGATCCCACCGGGCGCAGCATCGCGATCCAGTTCCGCAAGATGTTCTGACACAATCGCTGCGGATTGGCGCGTTCTTCCAATGCATTAGTGGCCCGTCTTGATAGGCGGGCCGCCAATCAGGGGGAGGGCCGCATGGACCAGATTGGATGGGTGTTGATCCTTGCCGGAGTGGCGATCGCCGCATTCGGCTATTGGCGTTACCGCGTCGCAGTGACCAAGAGCGAGACCGCGGCGGGCAGCTGGCGCCGAGCGCCGGGGACCTTGCACGAGGCCTCGATCGACCAGAACGTCGTGTGGGGCAACGACAACGACCAGACGATCGAATACATCCCGGTCGCGCGTTACTCGTACGCGGTCGACGGGCGCGACTACGAATGCACCCGGCCGTTCCTGTCGCGCAGCAAGTATGACAGCGAAAGCGACGGCCAGGCCTTGCTCGCCAAGACCAGGCCCGGCCCGGTGACGGTGTGGCACGATCCCGCTGATCCCACGCAGAGCGTCCTCGAGGTCGACCGCCCGAGCAAAGGGGGGCTGTTCGTCGCGGGCGTGTTCGCGGTCATCCTGATCGGCGTCGGGATCAGCGTGCTGTGAACTGCCATCTGCACCGCTGATCTCTCCCCTTGAGGGAGAGATACGGAGACTTGCGAGCTTGCTCGCTAGTCGCAGTTGAGAGGGGCTGGCGACGTGGCCGGTGAGAGCCCCCTCTCCCAACCCTCTCCCTCAAGGGGAGAGGGCTAATCGTTGAGCCTAGTTCAGCGTCGTCTTGGGAAAGGCGAACGCCGCGCAGCCGGTGGCCTGGAACGGCTTCCATTCGCCCTCGGGCTGCGCGAGACGGTCGGCGATCGCGTACATCACCGCCGGGTTGACGCCGAGGCCGATGTGGCTGGCGAATACCTCGATGTTCTCCGTCTGCGGGTTGTCGCCCGGATGCTGGACCGAGCCGCGCCAGTGCACCACGCCGTCGGCTTTGGTGAGGATCGAGGTAGTCGGCACCGGCGGCGCGTCGCCCAGCTTGCGGAACTTGCCGCTGTTCATTGGCTCGGGCGTCTTGCCGTTGATCGCCTCGAACAGCGGGCGCGCGTTGGTGAAGTTGCGGTTGTCGCTGATCGGGCTGCCGAGCGAGATCACCTGACGCACCTTGTCGGGCAGCTGCTTGGCGAGCTCGCGCGCGAACACGCCGCCGAGGCTCCAGCCGACGATCGAGATCTTGCCGCCGGTGCGGTCGTAGAGCGCCTCGACACAGCGGGCCATCGCCTCGACCCGGCTGTTGTCGACCCGGACGTTGCGGCCGAGCTCCCACCCGGCAACCTCGTAGCCGAGCTGGCCGAGCAGCCGCCGCATCGGCACGGTCGAGCTGTCGCTGGCCATGAAGCCCGGCAACACCAGCACCCCGTGTCCGTCGCCGCGCGGAAGCATCGCGAGCAGCGGGCGCAGGACGTAGAACGCGGCGAGCTCGCCCAGCGCACGGCTCGGCTCGGTCAGCGCGAGGAGCTTGCTCGGCGGGTGCGCGCCGGCGCGTTTGGTGGTGGTGCGCGCCTTGGCGGCGGTGGCTGCGGTCATGTGGAGGATTTCCTGTTCGAAGCCGCGCGCTTGGCGGCCGGTTTCGTTTTGGAACGGGTCGCCGCCGGTTTGGTGCCCGTCTTGCTCTTTGTTGAGGCCGCCTTTGCCGGCTTTTCTGCCGCCGGGGCGCCCCCTTGAGCCGACTTCCGCGCCGCGTCGCGCATCTCGGTGAAGCTGTCCTCGATGCACTGTGCGTAGAATTCGGGGTCCGGCATCAACTCGCGGCAGCCGGTGAAGGCGATCGTCGCTTCATCGGTGTACGATTGCACCACGTGCGCGAGGCCCATGCCGTCGGTCAGGCAGACGAGTCCCATCATGCTTTCGAGACGCGCGCCGGCCGAATAGATCGGCACCGGCGGGCCCGGCACATTGGTCACCACGGTAGTGAACGGCGGCCCCATCCGGTTGGCGAGCCCCAATCTGGTGTAGAGCTGCGCGCCGAGCGACATGTAGAGCGCCGGGCTGACCTTGCTCACCTCGGTCATGTTGCGCGCGCCGATCGCGTCGGTCATCGCCTTGGAGTTCTTGGTCTGGTCGTGGACGAACTGCAGCCGCTCCATCGGATCGGCGATATGAGTGCCGAGCGGGGCGATCATCGCCGCGACCTGGTTGCCCATGTCGCCCTTCTCCTTCTCGGAGCGGACCGAGATCGGCGCCATCGCGGTGAGCGACTTGTCGGGCAGGTCGTCCTTGGATTGGAGGTACTTGCGCAAGGCTCCGCCGATGATCGCGAGGAACACGTCGTTGACCTTGGCGCCCGGCACCGCGAGGCGGATCGCCTTGATGTCGGCGAGCGGCACGCTCCGCCCCTCGACCACGCGGTGGGCGGAGATCACCTTGTTGAAGCGCGTCTTCGGCCCGATCATCTCGCCCGAAACGCTGAACTCCTTCGCCGCCAGCCCCCGCAATGCCTTGGCGAAGCCCGGCGCGGCCTTCGCGGCGGCCTGCAACTGCTTCATCGGGTTGGTGAGCGCGTTGAAGTAGCTCTTGCCGAGCAACTCGGCGGGATTGGGGACCTTCTCCGGCTTCCAGGTATCGGGCGTGTCGGGCGGCGGGGCGTCGGCGGTGAGGGTGTGGAGCGCCTCCATCAGGTCGATCCCGCTCATCCCGTCGATCGCCGCGTGGTGCACCTTGGTGACCATCGCGTAACTGCCCTTGGCCACGCCCTCAACCCCGTCGATCCCCTCGATGATGGTGAATTCCCACGGCGGCCGGGTCAGATCGAGCGGCCGGGCGAAGATGCGCGCGGCCTGGATGCACAATTGCCGCCAGTCGCCGGGCTCGGGCAGCGCGACGTGGCGGACGTGATATTCGAGATCGAAGTCGGGATCCTCGATCCAGTAGGGGTAGTCGAGGTCGAACGGCACCCGCACCAGCCGCTCGCGCACCGTCTTCGACAGCTGCAGCCGGCTTTCGTAGAAGCTCAGGATGTCCTTGAAGCGGACGAAGCCGCCGGGCGCGGTCGCGGGGTTGTAGATCAGGAGCGAACCGATGTGCATCGGCGAATTCTTGGTCTCGAGCGCGACGAAGCTCGCGTCCATGCCCTGCAGTTGCCGCAAAAGCCGCTCTCCCCTGCTGCCCGTTTACCGGGTCAAGGAGGGAGAGTAACACAAGTCAGACTCTTGGCAATGCGCGGCTAGAGCGCGTCCCCCGCGGCCACGCCGCTCGCCCAGGCCCATTGGAAGTTGTACCCGCCGAGCCAGCCGGTCACGTCGACCGCCTCGCCTATCGCGTAGAGGCCCGGCACGCGCCTCGCTTCCATCGTCTGCGAGGACAGGCTGGCGGTGGAAATGCCGCCGACTGTGACCTCGGCCTTGGCGAAGCCCTCGGTTCCTGTGGGATAGAACAGCCAGGCGTGGAGCTTGGCCTGCGCCTCCCGCAGAACGCGGTCGGGCAGCGTGGTCATCTCGCCGATCGGGCCGAGCTTTCGCGCGAGCGCCGCAGCGAGGCGGTCGGGCAGGACACCGGCCAGCACCGTGCACAGCGCGGCGCGGGGCGCGGCGCGCTTGGCCTGCAGCAGCCAGTCGGGCTCGGCCGAGGGGAGGAAGTCGATCACCACCGGCTCGCTCGGCCGCCAATAGGACGAGGCCTGGAGGATGGCCGGACCCGACAGGCCGCGGTGGGTGAACAGGGCAGCCTCGGCGAAGCGGGGGGCGCTGTGGTATGGTCCGGCGCGCGCGATCACCGGCGCGGACACGCCGGAGATCTCGCGAAAAAGCGCCTCCTCGCCGCCCAAAGTCAGCGGAACGAGAGCGGGCCGCGGCTGGACCACCTTGAGCCCGAACTGACGCGCGAGGTCGTAGGCAAAGCCGGTAGCGCCCATCTTCGGGATCGACGGCCCGCCGGTGGCGATCACCAGCGCGGGAGCCGAGACGCCGCCGGCATGAAACAGGCCGTCGCGATGCTCGACCGCGCCGATATCCACACCGCAGCGGAGCTCGACGCCGCCTTTCGCGCACTCCGCCAGCAACATCTCGACGATCTGCCGCGCCGAGCCGTCGCAGAACAGTTGGCCGAGCGTCTTCTCGTGCCAGGCGATGCCATAGCTCTCCACCAGGCCCAAGAAATCGCGCGCGGTGTATCGCGCCAGCGCCGATTTGGCGAAGTGCGGATTGTCCGACAGGTAGCGGTCGGGCGCGGTGCCGAGGTTGGTGAAGTTGCACCGCCCGCCGCCCGAGATGATGATCTTCTTCCCCGGCGCCTCGGCGCGCTCGAGCACCAGTACCCGCCGCCCGCGCTGCCCCGCACGGGCCGCGCACATCAGGCCGGCGGCGCCTGCGCCAAGGATGATCGCGTCGTACTGCATGGCCGTCCGGGCGCGCTTAGGGCGCTTGCTGCCCAGCGCAAGAGCGGGAACCATCGCGCTGCCGGGGGCATTGGCACGATACCCCCCGCCGCTCCTCCCCACTCTATCCCCTTGAGCGGCCCAGCGAACTGGAATGCCGCCATGAACAAGATGATGCTCCTTCCGCTCGCCGCCGCGGTGATGACCGCCGGCTGCGCGACCTATGGCTCGGGCTACGGCGACAACAGCTATGGCTACTACGACCAGGGCTATTACAGCCGCTACGGCCAGTACGACTACAACCACCCCGATCCGCGCTACGGCGGCTATTACGCCGACAACTACTATCGCAACGACAGCCGTTACCGCGAGCGCCAGTTGTCGGACGCCGACCGCGTCTATCGCGGGCGCGACGGGCGTTACTACTGCCGCCGCTCGGACGGTTCGACCGGCCTGCTGGTGGTCGGCGGCGCGGTGGTCGGCGGTGTCGCCGGTAACCTGATCGCACCGGGAGACTCGCGCACCCTGGGCACGATCATCGGCGCCATCGCCGGCGGCGCGCTGGGCGCGGCCGCGGCCGACAACTCGAACCGGTCCGCGTACTGCCGCTGACGCAGACGCGATGAACGACAGGGCCGGTCTCCCGCAGCGGAGGCCGGCCCTTTCCTTTCGGCTCCGCGACTCCTAGCTCACACCCATGTCGCGCACCGAAGCCGGAACCCCGCCCAACCCGCGCGGCCAGGAACGCTTCCTCGAGGAGCGCGCGACCTACACAGTCAAGGGCGCCGGCGCGCAGCCCGATATCGAGGCGGGTGTGGCGGCGATCCGCGACACCGTCCGCACGCTGAAGCCCAAGCCCGGCGTCTACCGCATGCTCGATGCGCGCGGCGACGTGCTCTACGTCGGCAAGGCGCGCAGCCTGAAGGCGCGGGTGGCGAACTACACCCAGGTCAAGGCGCTCTCCACCCGGCTCAAGCGGATGGTCAGCCAGACCCGCGGGATGGAGATCGTCACGACGAACTCCGAGGCCGAGGCGCTGCTGCTCGAAGCGCAGCTGATCAAGCGCTTCCGCCCGCCCTACAACGTGCTGCTGCGAGACGACAAAAGCTTCCCCTTCATCCTCCTGCGCGCCGATCACGCCTATCCGCGCATCCAGAAGCATCGCGGCGCGCGGCGCAGCAAGGGCAACTACTACGGCCCGTTCGCCAGCGCGGGCAGCGTCAACACCACCATCAACGCGCTGCAGAAGCTGTTCCTGCTGCGGAGCTGCACCGACAGCTTCTTCGCCCGCCGCGACCGGCCGTGCCTGCTCTACCAGATCAAGCGCTGCAGCGCCCCGTGCGTCGGCCGCATCGACGAGGCGGGCTATGCGGAACTGGTCGCCGAGACCAAGGACTTCCTCTCCGGCAAGTCGGGTGCCGTCCAAAAGAAGATCGAGACCCAGATGGCCGCCGCGGCCGCCGATCTCGACTTCGAGCGCGCCGCCATGCTGCGCGACCGGCTGCGCGCGGCCACCGCGATCCAGGGGAGCCAGGCGATCAATGCCGCCGGGGTGGGCGACGCCGATATCTTCGCGCTCGCCAGCAAGGGCGGGCAGATGGGTATCCAGGCGTTCTT
Organism: Pseudomonadota bacterium; assembly: GCA_023386135.1. Lineage (GTDB taxonomy): Bacteria > Pseudomonadota > Alphaproteobacteria > Sphingomonadales > Sphingomonadaceae > Tsuneonella. The sequence goes on from JAEWKG010000284.1 coordinate 6,503, forward strand.
CGTCCGCGGCGGGCAGAACTGGGGCCACCGCGCGTTCTTCCCCAGCCACGTCGAGGGCGAGACCGAGGCCGACGTGCTCGCCGACGTGCTCGCCCAGTTCTACGAGGAGGTGCCCCCGCCGCGCACGATCCTGCTCGACCGCGAACTGCCCGAGGGCGAGTTGCTGGCCGAGGCGCTGTGCGAAAGCGCGGGCCACCGGGTCGAGATCAGCGTCCCCCAGCGCGGCGACCGCCGGCGGTTGATGGCGCAGGCGCAGAGGAACGCGATCGAGGCGCTCGAACGCCGCCTCGCCGAAAGCGGGACCAAGGCAAAGATCATGCGCGAGCTCGCCGATTTCCTCGAGCTGCAGGACGCGCCCGACCGGATCGAGGTCTACGACAACAGCCACATCCACGGCACCAAGGCGGTCGGCGCGATGATCGTCGCCGGCCCGGAGGGCTATCGCAAGGGCCAGTACCGCAAGTTCAACATCAAGACCGCGCAGACCAACGACGACTTCGCGATGATGCGCGAGGTGATGACCCGCCGCTTCGCCCGCGCGCTGGAGGAAGACCCCGACCGCAGCCAGGAGCGCGGCAGCGGCGTGTGGCCGGACCTCGTGCTGATCGACGGCGGCAAGGGCCAGATGTCGAGCGTGAAGGATGCGCTGGAGGAATTGGGCATCGAGGACGTGCCGCTGATCGCCATCGCCAAGGGCCCGCACCACGGGCGCGAGGGGCGCGAGGTGTTCCACTTCCCCGACGGGCGCGAGAAGACCCTGCCGACCAACTCCCCGCTGCTGTTCTACCTCCAGACCCTACGCGACGAAGTCCACCGCTTCGCCATCGGCGCCCACCGCGCCAAGCGCAGCCGCGCGATCAGTGCGTCGCCGCTGGATGAGATCCCCGGCATCGGGCCGGGCCGCAAGCGCGCGCTGCTGCTGCACTTCGGCACGGCCGGGAAGGTAAGGGCGGCGGCGCTGGAGGATCTGAAGCGCACGCCAGGGATCAGCGAGGGCGTCGCGCAGAAGATCTACGATTTCTACCACCCTGCGGGGTGAGGGATACCCTACCACACTTCGTCGCCCCGGACTTGATCCGGGGCCGGTGCTGTTCTTCGGACGCGGCGCTGAAAGGAAGCACCACCCCGGATCAAGTCCGGGGTGACGGAGAGTAAGCGAATAGTGCCCTCTCCCCTTGAGGGAGAGGGTTGGGAGG
>JAEWKG010000307.1 GCA_023386135.1 Pseudomonadota bacterium
TCGTCACCGGCCCCGACGTGGTGAAGACCGTGACCAACGAGGTGGTGACGCAGGAGGAGCTCGGCGGGGCGATCACCCACACCACCAAGACCTCGGTCGCAGATCTCGCCTACGAGAACGACATCGAGGCGCTGCTCGCGACCCGCGCGTTCTTCGACTACCTGCCGCTGTCGAACCGCGAGCCGGTGCCGGAACGCCCGACTGCCGACGCGTGGGACCGGATCGAGGACAGCCTCGACACGCTGATCCCGGCCAACGCCAACCAGCCCTACGACATGCACGAAGTGATCCGAAAGGTCCTCGACGAGGGCGACTTCTTCGAGATACAGCCGGCGCACGCGGGCAACATCCTCACCGGGTTCGGCCGGGTCGAGGGGCGCACGGTGGGCGTGGTCGCGAACCAGCCGATGGTGCTGGCGGGCGTGCTCGACATCAACTCGAGCAAGAAGGCCGCGCGCTTCGTGCGCTTCTGCGATGCGTTCGAGATTCCGATCCTGACCTTCGTCGACGTGCCCGGCTTCCTTCCCGGCACGGCGCAGGAGATGGGCGGGATCATCAAGCACGGCGCCAAGCTATTGTTCGCCTATGCCGAGGCGACCGTGCCCAAGATCACCGTGATCACCCGCAAGGCCTATGGCGGCGCCTACGACGTCATGGCCTCCAAGCACCTGCGCGGCGATCTCAACTACGCCTGGCCCACCGCCGAGATCGCCGTGATGGGCGCCAAGGGCGCGGTCGAGATCATCTTTCGCGGGCTGGGGCCGGAGGAAATCGCGGAGAAAACCCGCGAGTACGAAGAGCGCTTCGCCAACCCCTTCGTGGCGGCGCAGCGGGGGTACATCGACGAGGTGATCTACCCGCACTCGACCCGCCGCCGGATCGCGCTGGGCCTCAGGAAGCTACGCGGGAAAGTGCTCGAGAACCCGTGGAAGAAGCATGACAATATTCCGCTTTAGGAGGCGTGATGGGAGACTGGGACCCCGTTGATGATGACCTCCAAGCAGGAAAGCTTTACTCCCCTGCAGATCGAAGGGCCATTGCGGAAATTCACGGAGTGACCGCTGGTCACGTCACGCAGCGCATCAATGTCCTCAATGGTCGACGAGCGAATCTCAAGAACCTTGGCTGCTTGGCCATCATTCTCGCGGTGCTGGCATACCTTCTTTGGCCAGCCGGAAACTCATCAGACATGCCTGCGGGTTCAACCGCTTCTGACCGCGAACGGTATGAAAATTTATCGCCTGAGGGCCAAGAATATGTGCGAGATCAAATGAAAAAGTACGATGAGCACTGTTCTCGTAGCGACGACTGCTGAATAATGGAGAGAGAGATGAAACTCGGCCGTCTCAATCACATCGGCGTCGCGACACCTTCGATCGCGGACAGCGTGGCCTATTACCGCGAGGTGATGGGGGCAACGCAGATCACCGAGCCGTTCGACTTGCCCGAGCAGGGCGTGAAGGTCTGCTTCGTCGATACGCCCGGTCCTTCGACAGGCTCAGGAGGAGCGGAGTTAAGTGGAACGCAGATCGAGCTGATCGAGGCGCTGTCCGAAGCCTCGCCGATCCACGGGTTTCTCGAAAAGAACCCGCTCGGGGGGCAGCATCACCTGTGCTACGAGGTGCCCGATATCGCCGAGGCGCGTAGCTGGTTCGAGGGGCTGGGCAAGCGCATCCTCGGCCCCACCCGCATCGGCGCGCACGGGACGCCGATCTTCTTCCTCCACCCCAAGGACATGATGGGGCAACTGACCGAGATCATGGAGACGCCGCGGGGCTCGGACTCTCACTAAGGTCCCGTCGGCCCGGACTTGATCCGGGCTAGTGCTTCTTCTTCGAGCGCCGCGCTGAAAGAAAGCACCACACCGGATCAAGTCCGGGGTGACGGTTGTGTGGTGGTCTGGCCGCTTCCCGTCGCCCCAGCGCAGGCTGGGGCCGCGTGCGGCGTGGCGCTACCCGGCACGAGACCCCAGCCTGCGCTGGGGCGACGAATGGGGAGTTGCGTTGGCGATGGACCCACGCCACACCGGTTGCGAAGCGAAACGCAAACGGGAGAGCGCGTGTGGCCGATTACGAAACCATCCTGACCGAGCGCAGCGGCGGCGTGCTCAAGATCACGCTCAACCGGCCCGAGCGCCTCAACGCCGCCTCGATCGAGTTGGCCGAGGATCTGACGCACGCGTTCTACGACCTCGGCGATGCGCGCGCGGTGCTGGTCACCGGCGCGGGCAAGGGGTTCTGCTCGGGCGCCGATCTCGCTGCGCGTGGCGGGGGTGATGAGCGGCGCGCCAAGGGCGGCAGCCACTTCGCGCTGCAGAACTATTACAACCCGCTGCTCAGCCAGATCCTGCGCTGCCCGGTGCCGGTGGTGACCGCGGTCAACGGACCGGCGGCGGGCGTCGGCTGCTCGATCGCGCTGGCGGGCGACTTCGTGCTCGCCGGCCAGAGCGCGTATTTCCTCCAGGCGTTCGTCAACATCGGGCTGGTGCCCGACGGTGGCTCGACCTGGCTGCTCGCCCGCGCCATCGGCCGCGCCCGCGCCACGCGGATGATGATGCTGGGCGAGAAGATCGGCGCGAGCCAGGCCGAGGAATGGGGCCTGATCTACAAGGCGGTCGAGGATGCGGCGCTGATGGACGAGGCCACAGCGCTCGCCACGCGCCTGTCCGAAGGGCCGACGCTCGCCTACCGCACGATGAAGGCCAACATCCAGACCGCGCTCGACGGCACGCTGCCGCAGGTGTTCCTCGCCGAGGCGGAAGGCCAGCGCGTGGCGGGCGGCAGCGAGGACGCGATGGAGGGCGGCATGGCCTTCCTCCAGAAGCGCAAGGCGGCCTTCAAGGGCCGGTAGTTCTCGCAGACCAACACCCGCTCGTGCTGAGCCTGTCGAAGCACGCGAGCGCCACGTCAACATCCTTCGACAAGCTCAGGATGAGCGGAGTTTTTGCGTTATGCTGTTCTACGATAGTCCGAACCCCGCCCCGAACCCGCGCCGGGTTCGCATCTTCGCCGCCGAGAAGGGCATTTCGCTGCCCAGCAAGGAAGTCTCGATCCCCGCGCGCGAGCAGAAGTCGCCCGAGTACGTCGCCAAGAACCCGCGCGGGCAGACCCCGGCGCTGGAGCTCGACAACGGGACGGTGATCGCCGAGAGCGTGGCGATCTGCCGCTTTCTCGAGGCGGTGCACCCCGACCCGCCGCTGTTCGGCCGCACCCCGACCGAGATCGGCCTGATCGAGATGTGGAATCGCCGCGTCGAGATGATCCTGATGCCGCCGGTCGGCGCGGTGTGGGTGCACACCCACCGCTTCACCGCCGCGCTGCCCGGCCGCAACGCCGAGTGGGGCGAGAGCAACCGTCCGCGCATCGCCGATGCCTTCGCGTTCTTCGACCGCAGCCTGGAGAACAGCGAGTACCTGGCCGGAGACACGTTCTCGATGGCGGACATCCTGCTGCTGACCACGGTCGATTTCGCGACCTTCATCGGCAGTGGGCCGGACGCTTCGAACGGCGCGCTGATGCGCTGGCTTGAGACGGTCAGCGCCCGACCGAGCGCTTCGGCATAGCCGTCGCCCCCGCGGAAGCTGGGGCCTCGCGCCGCCTGGCGCTCCCTTGCACGAGATGCCAGCTTTGACCTGCGGCCAGCTTGCGCTTCCGCTGGCATGACGATTGTGGTTAGGGGATGGTATGACGGACTATTCCGAACCACGCCCCACCCGCGCCGACTGGCAGGCGCGCGCCGACAAGGAAGTGAAGGGCAAGGACCTCGCCTGGCACACGCCCGAGGGGTTCGCGATCCAGCCGCTCTATACCGCCGAGGATGCCCCGGCGGACACGGGCCTCCCAGGCTTCGCGCCGTTCACCCGCGGCGTGAAGGCCAGCATGTACGCCGGCCGCCCGTGGACCATCCGCCAGTACGCGGGTTTTTCGACTGCCGAGGAATCAAACGCCTTCTACCGTCGCAACCTGGCGATGGGGCAGAAGGGCCTGTCGGTCGCCTTCGACCTCGCGACCCACCGCGGCTACGACAGCGATCACCCGCGCGTGGTCGGCGACGTCGGCAAGGCGGGCGTGGCGATCGACACCGTCCGCGACATGGAGATCCTGTTCGACGGCATCCCGCTCGATCAGATGTCTGTCAGCATGACGATGAACGGCGCGGTGATCCCGGTGCTGGCGTTCTTCATCGTCGCCGCCGAACGGCAGGGAGTCTCCCAGGAGAACCTCGACGGGACCATCCAGAACGACATCCTCAAGGAGTTCATGGTCCGCAACACCTATATCTACCCGCCCGAGCCGAGCATGCGGATCGTCTCTGACATCATCGCATATACCTCGGCCAACATGCCGAAATTCAACAGCATTTCGATCTCGGGCTATCACATGCACGAGGCCGGCGCGACCGCAGTGCAGGAACTTGCCTTCACCATCGCCGACGGCAAGGAATACGCCACCCGTGCGATGGCGGCGGGGCTCGACATCGACGCGTTCGCCGGCCGGCTCTCGTTCTTCTTCGGCATCGGCATGAACTTCTTCATGGAAGTCGCCAAGCTGCGCGCCGCGCGCACGCTGTGGTACCGGGTGATGGACGGGCTTGGCGCGAAGAGCGAACGCTCCAAGATGCTGCGCACCCATTGCCAGACCAGCGGTGTCAGTTTGCAGGAGCAGGACCCCTACAACAATGTCATCCGCACCACGGTAGAGGCGATGGCGGCGGTGCTCGGCGGGACGCAGAGCCTCCACACCAACGCGCTCGACGAAGCGATCGCGCTGCCGACCGATTTCTCCGCCCGCATCGCCCGCAATACCCAACTCGTGCTGCAGGAAGAGAGCGGGATCACCAACGTCGTCGATCCGCTGGGCGGTTCATACTACATCGAAGCTTTGACCGCCAAGCTGGTGAAAGAAGCGGAGAAACTGATCGCCGAGGCCGATGCGGCGGGCGGCATGACCGCGTTCGTCGCTACGGGTAAGCCCAAGGCGGCGATCGAGGAAGCCGCGGCCGCCAAGCAGGCGAGCATCGACCGCGGCGAGACCGTAATCGTCGGGGTCAACAAGTACCGCAAGGCGGAGGAAGAGCACCTCGATACGCTCGAGGTCGACAACCACGCCGTGCGCGAGGCGCAGATCGCGCGGTTGAAGGCAGTGCGCGCGGGACGCGATGAAGCCGCGTGCCAAGCAGCGCTGGGCGAACTGACCAAGGGCGCGACCAGCGGCGGCAACCTGCTCGCGCTGGCGGTCGAGGCCGCGCGCCATGACGCCACACTGGGGGAAATCTCCGCCGCGATGGAGCAGGCGTTCGGCCGCTACGGCACCAACCCGACGCCGGTGACCGGCATCTACTCCGCCGCCTACGAAGGCGACAGCCGCTATGCGCAGGTTGTCGACGGGGTGCAGGCCGTCGCCCGCCGCCTCGGCCGCGCGCCCAAGGTGATGGTCGCCAAGATGGGGCAGGACGGGCACGACCGCGGCGCCAACGTCATCGCCTCCGCCTTCGCCGACATGGGCTTCGACATCGTCAGCGGCCCGCTGTTCCAGACCCCGAGCGAAACCCGCGACATGGCGCTCGAGCAGAACGTCGACGCGATCGGCGCGAGCAGCCTCGCCGCCGGGCACAAGACGCTGATCCCCGAATTGATCCAGCTCCTCAAGGAAGCCGGCCGAGCCGACATCAAGGTTGTCGCCGGCGGCGTGATCCCGCCGCAGGACTATGACTTCCTGCGCGAGGCGGGGGTGCAGGGCATCTACGGCCCCGGCTCCAACGTGGTCGAGTGCGCCGCCGACCTGCTCCGCCTACTGGGACACAACATGCCGCCGGTGGGTGAGCAGCTGGAGGCGGCCGAATGAGCGCAGTTCCGTCGAGCAACTTCCTGCCCATCGCCGCGATGATGTTTGCCGCGGGCATCGGCATTCCGGTGTTCGCGGCATTCAACTCGGGGCTGAGCAAGCAGCTCGGCGGGCCGGTGGCGGCGACCGCGGTGACCTTCGCGGTCGGCCTGGTGATCGCGCTGGTGCTGGTCGCCTTCACCGGCTTCCCCCAGCGATCGGCGTTCACGTTCGAGACGCCGTACATCTGGTTCGGCGCGATCTTCATGCTGTTCTACGCCACCTCGGTCGCCTACGCGGCGCCGCGGATCGGGCTGGGGAACGCGATCTTCTTCGTGCTGCTCGGCCAGATCGTGGCGGCGGCGGCGATCGACCACTTCGCCTGGCTCGGCGCGATCCAGAGCGCGCTGACGCCGAAGCGCATGCTCGGCATCGCGGTGATGGCGGTCGGGCTCTACCTGGCGCGCAAGCCGGCATGAGCACGCAGCTGCCCGTAGGGCACAAGGTGCCGGTCGATTTTCGCGCCAAGGTCTCGCCCGAGGCGCTCGAGTACGATTTCTACAAGTGGACCGGGATGGTCAGCCTGGTGATCCTCGGCGGCCTGCTGACGATCGCCGCCTCGCCCGCGGTGGACCACCTGCCGCACTGGCCGCTGGTCGCCGCGAGCGTGCTCGCCGCGGTCGGCGCGACCGTCAGTTTCGCCGCGCAATCGGAGATCATCCGCCTCGCGACCGGCGAGCGCACCGTGCGCCGCTGGACAAGCTTCGGCCAGCGCGTGCTCGGCGCGTTGTTCGTGATCGGCATGGTCCTGTTCGTCGCGATCATCTGGATGGCGCTGTGACCTTGCGCACGCTCGTTCTCGCCTGCGCGGTGCTAGCCTCGTCCGCTGCGGCAGAGCCGGCTCCGCAGCCGATTACGCTGGGCGAAAGCTACACCGTCCCCTCGCAAGTCATGGGCACGGAGCGGACGATCAACGTCTATCTCCCCGCTGGGTATGCGCAGGGCGAAAAGCGCTATCCAGTGCTTTACCTGATCGACGGCGGGGTGGATCAGGACTTCGTCCACGTCGTCGGCGCCAGCGTCATCGGCGCCGCTTGGGGCCGACAGCAGGACGCGATCATCGTCGGCATCGCCACCAGGGACCGCCGCGACGAGCTGACCGGGCCGACCGCGGACCCGGCCCTGCTCGCGAAATACCCCACCGCCGGGCATTCGGAGCGTTTCCGCCGCTTCATCCGCGAGGAGGTCAAGCCGCTGATCGCCGCGCGTTATCGCACCAACGGCACCGACGGGGTGATCGGCGAATCGCTCGCCGGGCTGTTCATCGCCGAAACCTGGCTGCGCGAGCCCGACCTGTTCGGCAGCTACGCCGCGATCAGCCCCAGCCTGTGGTGGGACAACGCCGCGCTCCCCGCCGCCGCGCCCGCGCTGGCTGGCGAGGCGCAGGACGGCCGCCGCCTGATGATCGCTACCGCCGACGAGGGCGCGGAGGAAGCCGCGTTGGATGCCCGCTTCCTCGCCGCGCTCGGCCAGCGCAGCGAGGTGTGCGCTGTCGCGCACCCCGAATACACCCACGCGACGATCTACCACGCCGTGGCGCCCGCCGCGCTCCAGTTCCTCTTCCCCACCGCCGAGAAGCTCGACCCGCAGTATGGCTTCACCACCGGCTGCCCGGAGCCCGCGGCAAAGAACGAGGCCGGCTGACAGAATGACTGACGACGACGAACCCGTGCCTGCACTCGATCGTGACCCGCTTGCCCGGGTGTACGATTTCTTCAAGTTCCTCACGACGCTGTCGTTGATCTCGATCGGCGGCATGTTTGGCCTGATCAACGGCAAGAACGGTGCAAACATCAGCATGTGGATGATTGTGCTGGTTGTCGTCCTGCTGGGACTGGCGGCAATCACGAGCTTTTCCGCGCTGACCACGATCACCACCACGGATCTGAAGAAGACCGCCGGCCCGCCGCTTTTGAAGCAGTTGCTGATGTCCCAGCATATCGCCAGCGCTCTGCTGTCGCTAGGAGTCGGCGCCTTTCTCTACGCCTTCCTTAAGGTACTGCCATGACGCTGCGCACTGACTGGACCCGCGACGAGATCGCCGCGCTGTTCGAGCTGCCGTTTACCGAGCTGCTGTTCCAGGCCGCCACGGTGCACCGCGCAAACCATCCGCCCGCTGAGGTCCAGCGGTGCACGCTGCTCAGCATCAAGACCGGCGGCTGCCCGGAGGACTGCGGCTACTGCTCGCAGTCGGTGAAGGCCGACAGCGGTGTCGAAGCGACCAAGCTGATGGACGTGCAGGCGGTGCTCCAGTCCGCCGCGCAGGCGAAGGACCACGGCAGCCAGCGCTTCTGCATGGGCGCCGCCTGGCGCAATCCCAAGGACCGCGACATGCCCGCGATCGTCGAGATCGTGAAGGGCGTGCGCGCGATGGGGCTGGAAACCTGCATGACCCTCGGCATGCTGACGCCGAAGCAGGCGGATCTGCTCGCCGAGGCCGGGCTCGACTACTACAACCACAACATCGACAGCAGCCCCGAATACTACGAGCGCGTGATCACCACCCGCACGATGGGCGAGCGGCTCGACACCCTCGCCAATGTGCGCGCCTCCGGCATCAACGTGTGCTCGGGCGGGATCGTCGGCATGGGCGAGACCCGCGCCGACCGGGTCGGTTTCATCCACACGCTCGCCACGCTGCCGCAACATCCCGAAAGCGTGCCGGTCAACGCGCTGGTGCCGGTCAAGGGCACGGTGCTGGGCGACATGCTGGCGGACACCCCGCTCGCCAAGATCGACGACATCGAGTTCGTCCGCACCGTGGCGGTCGCGCGGATCACCATGCCGCTGTCGATGGTCCGCCTCTCCGCCGGGCGCGAGAGCATGAGCGAGGCGACCCAGGCGCTGTGTTTCCTCGCCGGCGCGAACTCGATCTTCACCGGCGACAAGCTGCTAACCGCGCCTAACGCGGGCGACGACAGCGACGCCGCGCTGTTTGCGAAGCTGGGGCTGACGGCGCTGGAAGGCGAGGAGCCGATGCGGGTGTGCAAGGTCGCGGAGGCTGCGGAGTGAAGGGATCGCCACTTCTGATTCTGCTTGCGCTGGCTGGCTGCGGGAGTGCGGCTACAATTTCGCGGCCATCTGCCGTTCCCAAGTTTGTACCAAACGACGTAGTCGGTAACTCCGCCACATTTTCAAAGCTCGTTCGGCAGCTCTGCATCGAGAACGGCAATGATCGCGTACAGTTCGCGCAGGCGATCAAGGCAACCAACTGGGGTTTTGCGCAGACACAGACACTGGATCCGAAGAACCCTTATTCGGTCGATGTGTGGAAAGCCCCTGACGCGCAGGTTGTGCACGGAAAGCTCGCGGGTGATGAGATTCTGGTCTGCAACGTAGCGGTTGCGAGCGGTGTAGCCGATACAAAGCATGTTGCGCGTGCATTGTCCGCTCTGGCTAAGGCACCTCGCAAAGACGCCGAGTGGCGTTGGCGACAAGGCGCAGAAGAATATGTCATGGATTTCTCGCAGGGGTCCGACCCGGCGACCGCGTTTCAAGTCAATGTAGAAATCTGGCGCCTGCCCTGGTGGCGGCGCATGCTGGGATAGCTCGATGTTCTCCAAAATCCTCATCGCCAACCGGGGCGAGATCGCGTGCCGGGTCATCAAGACGGCGCGGCGCATGGGTATCGCGACGGTCGCGGTCTATTCGGATGCCGATGCGCGCGCGCCCTTCGTGCGCATGGCGGACGAGGCGGTGCACATCGGGCCGGCGCCGGCGGCGGAGAGCTATCTGGTCGCCGACAAGATCATCGCCGCGTGCAAGCAAACCGGGGCCGAGGCGGTGCACCCGGGCTACGGCTTCCTCTCCGAACGGACCAGTTTCGCCGAGGCGCTCGCGGCCGAGGGGATCGAGTTCATCGGCCCGCCGGTGAACGCGATCGCCGCGATGGGTGACAAGATCGAATCCAAGAAGCTCGCCAAGGAAGCGGGCGTCAACGTCGTCCCCGGCTTCGTGGGCGAGATCGAGGATACCGAGCACGCGGTGCGCATCTCGGGCGAGATCGGCTACCCGGTGATGATGAAGGCCAGCGCCGGCGGCGGCGGCAAGGGCATGCGGCTCGCGTATAATGAAACCGATGTGCGCGAGGGCTTCGAGAGCGTGAAGCGCGAAGGCCTGAACAGCTTCGGCGACGACCGCGTGTTCATCGAGAAGTTCATCTTGAACCCGCGCCACATCGAGATCCAGGTGCTCGGCGACAAGCACGGCAACATCGTCTACCTGAACGAGCGCGAGTGCAGCATCCAGCGCCGCCACCAGAAGGTGGTCGAGGAAGCGCCGTCGCCGTTCGTCACCCCGAAGATGCGGCAGGCGATGGGCGAGCAGTGCGTCGCGCTGGCGAAGGCGGTCGGCTACTACAGCGCGGGCACGGTCGAGCTGATCGTCAGCGGCGCGGACCCGACCGGCGAGAGCTTCTACTTCCTCGAGATGAACACCCGGCTGCAGGTCGAGCACCCGGTGACTGAGGCGATCACCGGGGTGGACCTGGTCGAGCAGATGATCCGCGTCGCGGCGGGCGAGAAGCTGCCGTTTACGCAAGCCGATATCGGCATCGACGGCTGGTCGATCGAGAATCGCGTTTATGCCGAAGACCCCTATCGCGGGTTTCTGCCCAGCACCGGGCGGCTGATCCGCTACCGGCCGCCGGTCGAAGGCTGGACCGAGGACGAGGACGCCAACGGCCGCCGCGGGATAGACGGCGTGCGGGTCGACGACGGCGTCTACGAAGGTGGCGAGGTCAGCATGTTCTACGACCCGATGATCGCCAAGCTGGTGACCTGGGCGCCGACCCGCGACGAAGCAGCCGACCTGCAGGTCCAAGCGCTCGACAACTTCCGGATCGAGGGGCTCGGCCACAACGTCGATTTCCTCTCGGCGATCATGCAGCACCCGCGCTTCCGCTCGGGCGAGCTCACCACCGGGTTCATCGCCGAGGAATATCCCGATGGCTTCCACGGCGCCGCCACCGGCGAGGACGTGCGCCGCACGCTCGCCGCCGTCGCCGGGGCGCTCGCCACCGCCGATGCCGACCGCGCTCGGCGGATCGACGGCCAGCTTGCG
>JAEWKG010000026.1 GCA_023386135.1 Pseudomonadota bacterium
TGCTTGCCGACCACCGGATCGCCCACGCCGAGTTCGCGCAGCTGGCCGTCCATGTCGCGCACGAACAGCTCGGTCAGCATCACCGACGGGACCTTCAGCACCTCGCTGCCATCCATCCGCAGCAGCACAATCGAGAGCACCGCGGTGACCATGTCGAACCGCCCCGGCACGGTGTCGGCGACGCCATGCTGCGCGTACCAGGCGGGCCGCCGCGCTTCGTCGACCACCGCTTGCCACAGCGGACGCAATTCCTCGCGCGGATCGGGCGGGCGGGCGAACAGGCGGCTCATCAGGCTCATGCCGCGCCATGTCGCGCGCATTCAGCGGCAATTCAAGCGGCTGCGCACAGGCGCGCTGCTCCCGCGATTGCCAGCCGCCCGGCGCGGCCCTAAGGCGTGCGCGACGACGATACGAAGGATTGCGCGAATGAAGGCTGTTCGGTTCCTGGGCGCGGGCGCGCTGCTGGCAATGACGCTGGCGGCCGGCGGCTGCGCCGCGATCAAGGAAAACCGTGGCTTCATCGTCGACCCGACGCTGACCGAATCGATCCAGCCGGGCGTCGACAACAAGCAGTCGGTGCAGGGCACGCTCGGCCACCCGAGCTTTGAAAGCCAGTTCGGCACCCCGACCTGGTACTACGTATCCAGCCGCACCAGCCGCCGACCGTTCGCCAAGCCGCGGATCGCCGAGCACCAGGTGATCGCGGTTCAATTCGACGCCGCCGGCAACGTCGCCAACGTGCAGCGCACCGGGATCGACAAGGTCGTGTACCTGTCACCCGACGGCGACGCGACCCCGACCGTCGGGCGCGAGCGCGGCTTCTTCGAAGACCTGTTCGGCAACATCGGCGCGGTCGGCGCGCCGGGCGCGGGCGGGCCGAACAGCGACGGCAGCAACACCGGCGGGTAGCTTGAAGCGCACCGGCCGCGCCCCATATCGCGCGGCATGGACGAGAGACATTCCGCTCACGGTTTGACCCCGTGGCACGGCACCACCATCATCGGCGTGAAGCGCGGCGACCGCACGGTCGTCGCGGGCGACGGCCAGGTGTCGATGGGCAACACGGTGATGAAGCCCAACGCTCGCAAGGTGCGCCGGATCGGCAAGGACGGCAGCGTCGTTGCGGGCTTCGCCGGCGCGACCGCCGACGCCTTCACCCTGTTCGAGCGGCTGGAGAAGAAGCTGGAGCAGTACAGCGGCCAGCTGATGCGCGCAGCGGTGGAGCTGGCCAAGGACTGGCGGACCGATAAGTACCTGCGCAACCTCGAAGCGCTGATGATCGTCGCCGACAAGGATGCATTGCTGGTGCTGACCGGCAATGGCGATGTGCTCGAGCCTGAAGGCGGGATCGCCGCGATCGGCAGCGGCGGCAACTACGCGCTCGCCGCCGCGCGGGCGCTGTCCGACTACGAGGACGATCCCGAAAAGATCGCCCGCCGCGCGATGGCGGTCGCGGCCGAGGTCTGCGTGTTCACCAACGACCGCGTGACGGTGGAGTGCATTCCATAAATCCCGTCATCCCCGCGAAAGCGGGGACCCATCTCCCGCCGCCGCGCCAGGCGAGACCGGGGGAGATGGGTCCCGGGTCAAGCCCGGGATGACGCACACTTTTTTGACAGGCCACATCTTGCAAGAAAACCTCACCCCCAAAGCCATCGTCAAGGCGCTCGACGAGCATATCATCGGTCAGGCCGAGGCCAAGCGTGCGGTCGCGGTGGCGCTGCGCAACCGCTGGCGCCGCCAGCGGCTCAGCCCCGAGCTGCGCGACGAGGTCAGCCCCAAGAACATCCTGATGATTGGGCCCACCGGCTGCGGCAAGACCGAGATCAGCCGCCGCCTGGCGAAGCTCGCCGAGGCGCCGTTCGTGAAGGTCGAGGCGACCAAGTTCACCGAGGTCGGCTACGTCGGCCGCGATGTCGAGCAGATCGCCCGCGACCTGGTCGAGGAAGCGATCCGGCTGGAAAAGGACCGTCGCCGGGAAGCGGTGCGCGAGGCGGCGTCGAAGGCGGCGATGGACCGACTGTTGAAGGCTCTAGTCGGCGAGAACGCCAGCGAGGCAACCCGCGAAAGCTTCCGCCAACGCGTCACACAGAACGCGATGAATGATGTCGAGGTCGAGATCGAGGTCGAGGAAGCCGCCGCGATGCCGTTCGACTTGGGCGGGATGGGCGGCAATGTCGGCATGATCAACCTCTCCGACATGTTCGGCAAGGCGATGGGCAAGCAGAACCTCAAGCGCCGCAAATTGAAGGTCCCCGACGCGTGGGACAAGCTGGTCGACGAGGAAGCCGAGAAGCGGATGGACCAGGACGACGTCGCCCGCGTCGCGCTCGCCAACGCCGAGAGCAACGGGATTGTTTTCCTCGACGAGATCGACAAGATCGCGGTCAGCGACGTGCGCGGCGGGTCGGTCAGCCGCGAGGGCGTCCAGCGCGACCTGCTGCCGCTGATCGAAGGCACCACGGTCTCGACTAAGTACGGGCCGATGAAGACCGACCACGTGCTGTTCATCGCCAGCGGCGCGTTCCACGTCGCCAAGCCGAGCGACATGCTGCCCGAACTGCAGGGCCGCTTGCCGATCCGAGTCGAGCTGCAATCGCTGACCGAAGAGGACTTCGTGCGCATCCTCAGCGAAACGCGCGCCAACCTGGTCGCGCAGTACAAGGCGCTGCTCGGCACCGAGAACGTCACGCTGGAACTGGGCGACGACGCGGTCCGCGAAATCGCCCGCATCGCCGCGCAGGTGAACGAGAGCATCGAGAACATCGGCGCCCGCCGCCTCCAGACGGTGATGGAAAAGCTGCTCGAGGAATTGAGCTTCGAAGCCGAGGACCGCACCGGCGAAACCGTGACGATCGACGCCGCCTACGTGCAGGACCGGCTCGGCACGCTGGCGGGCGACAGCGACCTGTCGAAGTATATCCTCTAGCGGTAGCGGGCACGTTCCTCGCCGGTGACTACTTGGCGCGGCAGCCACGGCCGCAGCCACGCGAGCAGGGCGCGGGCGTTGTTCTCGTCCAGCGCGGCGCCGAGGTAGGTCGACTTTCCTGCCGCGTCGATCTTGATCCGTCCGCGCTTGCCGAAGTGGCCCAGCGGCGAGACCGGCTTGTCGGCGGACAGTTCGCTGTCCCCGGGGCCGACCATGTGGTTGGCGATTACGACCGATTCCAGCGTCGCAATGTCGATCGTGCGTGATCGCCGCAGTCCAAGCGCGCTCCAGCGATGCACGATCCGGCCGTCATGCACGGCGACCGTCTCCCGGCCGAAGAAGGTGAAAACCAGCTCGGCCAGAACGACGATCACGGCCAGCCCAAACAACCCCGCCAGGGGGATATCCCACAGCTCGAGCTTTGGGCGCTCCCACAACTCGCGCGTGTGAAACAACGCCAGCGCGAAGGCACCCAGGATGGCTAAAGCCGCATGGCGCCAGTCGTTCTTCAGCGGCAGGACGGCGCGATGCCCGTTGGCGTCGATCTCGACCGTAAAGGGGGGGCTGGGCGGTCCGAGAAGCCTGTTGCGCACCGCTCTTCTAGTCGAGGGCCCTGGCGACACCGGGATCCATCGCCACTTCTTCCTTCGGCGGCAGGGCGGCGTCGTCCTCGGCGTTCTCGCGCGCGAGGATGCGGCGGTAGAATCCGCGCAGTACCAGCACAATCACCGCGGCCGCGAAGCAGAAGGCGGCATTGAGCAGCCAGAAGCTCGATGGCGTCATCTGCTCGTAGAGGCTTCCCATCCGGCCGCTGATGATGCTGGCAGCGGAGACCGCGAGCGAGTTGATGCCGATCAGGGTGCCGCGCCAGGTGGCCGGCGCGCGGGTCGCCCACAGCGCCAACATGACGGGCGCGAACCACACCGCGCCGAAGTTCGAGATCACATGGAACATCACCGGCAGCGCCACCGGCCCCTTGCCCGCGCCGCCGGCGAACATCGGTTCGGCCGCAAGCAGCAGCACCGCGAGGCCGAACAGCGCGAGGCCGAAGGCGAGCTTGCCGTATTCGTCGGGCTCGCGCCCCTTCTTGGCCATGCTCGCCCAGATCCACAGCGTCAGCGGGGTGAACAGCGCCGGGGCGAGCCCGTCGAGCGACTGGAGATAGGGCACCGGCATCTCGAAACTGCCGACGTGCATGTCGATGTGGTCCTGCACCCAGACGTTGTAGACGTTCCAGATCTGCGCCTGCGCGGTCCAGAACAGCACGCTGATCGGCCACAGCGCGAACAGCCCCATGATCCGGCGCTTCTGGTTGCTGGTGAGGGGCTGCCTGGCGACCGGGTCGCTCGCGGTTGCGGCGGCGGCGCGGCGGGTGCCGTCGGGTGGCAGGAAGCGCGCGCCGACGAGGTAGATCACCAGCCCGATC
Source organism: Pseudomonadota bacterium (assembly GCA_023386135.1). GTDB lineage: Bacteria > Pseudomonadota > Alphaproteobacteria > Sphingomonadales > Sphingomonadaceae > Tsuneonella. Next base: position 4,356 of record JAEWKG010000026.1, read on the forward strand.
AGCATGCCGACGCCGGCGACCGCGAAGCCCGCGTGCCAGCCGTATCCGAGCGTGACCGCGACGGTCGAGGTCATGATCGGCGCGATGAAGGCGCCGAAGTTGACCGAGAAATAGTAATACTGGAACGCGTTGGTCTCACGCGGGTCGCCGTCGGCGTAGAGCGACTTGATCTGCGCCGACAGGTTGCCGCGCAGGAAACCGGCGCCAAACATCAACAGCACCAGCGCGATGAGGAAGGTCGGATCGAACGCGAGGAAGAAATGCCCCGCGGTCATCATCGCCGCGCCGAGGCCGACCGCGATCTTGCGCCCGGTGAATTTGTCGCCGACCCACCCGCCGAGCAACGGCAAGCCAGTGACGAAGGCGAGGTAGAACCCGAACGTCTGCGTCGCCAGCGCGACGTCGGTCAGCGGGCCGGTCATGCTCTCGACCGCGCCGCGATAGGCATCGAAGCCGATGATCTTCGCCATCCGGTCGGGATGCTTGAGCAGGTCGCCGGTCATGTAGAGGACCAGCATCGCCTGCATCCCGTGGAACGAGATGCGGTCCCACAGCTCGGTGCCGGCGAGGACCCACAGGCCCTTGGGTTGGCCGAACATATCACCGGTCGGCGCGCGCGGCGCCGCTTCGAGCTGACTGGCCATCGGCGGTACTCTCCCCAAAAGCGCCGCTTTGCGCGGCCGGCGCGCGGGATGCGCCCGTGTGCTTCAATGCGCAAGCGGCGCAGTCGGCCCCCGGTCGCTCTTCGCCGAGCCCAGTGTGCCGTTGGTCGAGCCGCGCGGTTGCGCATGGGGGCAGCCGTCCTCTAGCGTGCGGCCACTGTTTTCTGGGGGACCGCTACCATCATGCTTCGTGCCATTCTCGCCGCCGGCAGCGCGCTTGCCGTGCTCGCCGCCGCCTCGCCCGCCATCGCCAAGGACGCCGCGCCCGCCGCGGTCTCCGCGCCGAAGATCGAATACACCCAGTGGACGCTGCCGAACGGCTTGCGGGTGATCGCGCTGCCCGACGCGAGCACCGCCTCGGTGACCACTTCGATGTGGTACGAGGTGGGCTCGAAGCACGATCCGCAGGGCCGCAGCGGTTTCGCGCACCTGTTCGAGCACATCCTCAGCCGCAAGACGGTCAACATGCCGTACAACCAGGTCAACCGCCTGACCGAGGACGTCGGCGGCACCCGCAACGCGTCCACTGGTGACGACCGCACCAACTATTTCGAGACCGTCCCCGCGCAGTATCTCGAGACCATGCTGTGGACCCATGCCGAGCGCATGGCGCGTCCGGTGGTCGACGACGAGGTGTTCGAGAAGGAACGCTCGATCGTGAAGGAGGAACTGCGCCAGCGCATCCTCGCCCCGCCGTATGGCCGCATCCGGCTGTTGCTGGCCGAGAACGGCTATGACGTGCTGCCCGAGCGCCGTTCGGGTATCGGCAGCATCGAGCAGCTCAATGCCGCGACGCTGGCCGACGCGCGCGCATTCCACGAAGCCTACTACGGTCCCGACACCGCGACGCTGATCGTCGCGGGCAACTTCGACATGGCGAACCTCAAGGCGCTGGTGTCGAAGTACTTCGGCCCGATTCCGCGCCGCGCCAACGCGATCCCGCTGACGGTCGAGGGCAAGGAGCCGCAGCGCACCACCCCGCGCGAGATCGTCGCCACCGCGCCCAATGTGCCGCTGCCGGTGGTCGGATCGCTGTGGAAGGTGCCCGGCACCGGCAATCCCGACACCGCGGCGCTCGAGGTGCTCGATGCGGTGATGTCGGCGGGCGACAACAGCCGGCTGCACGATGCGCTGGTCCGCTCGGGCAAGGCGGTCGACATCAGCGAATCCGTCAACACCGCCGAGGAGGGCGGCTACTTCGCCTCCTTCGGCATCCTCGCCCCGACCACCGACAAGGCCGAAGTCGCGCAGATCCTCGATCGCGAGTTCGCGCGCCTGCGGGACCAGCCGATCAGCGCGGCGGAACTGGCGGAAGCGAAGAACACCCTGTTCGCGCAGGCGCTGCGCAGCCGCGAGACGGTGCGCGGCCGGGCGTTCGAATTGGGCGAGGCGCTGGTCTCGACCGGCGATCCCAACGCCGCCGACGTGCGGCTCGAACGGATCGGTAAGGTCACCGCGGCGGACGTGCAGCGCGTCGCGCGGCAGTATCTCGCCCCGCAATCGGTGGTCGATTTCCGTTACGAGGCGGGGCCGGACAATCCGGCAGCCTATGCCAACCCGGCGCCAATGCCGACGTTCAAGAGCGTGCCCGCATTCCAGGGCACCCCAAACGCGCTCGCGCCCGAAGCGACGCGCCAGCCCGCGCCCGCACCCGCCGCGGCGCCGGACGTGAAGCTCGCGCAACTGGTCGAGAGCAAGCTTGCGAACGGCATCCCGCTGGTCGCGGCGCAGACCGGCACGGTGCCGATCTCGACCATCACCGTCGTCCTCCCCGGCGGCAGCGCGACCGATCCCGCCGGCAAGGCGGGCCTCGCCGCGCTGGCCGCGAGCGTCGCCGACAAGGGCACCCCGACCCGTTCGGCCCAACAGATCGCTCAGACGCTCGAAAGCCTCGGCGCCTCGCTCAGCGCGGGTACGGCCAATGACGGAACGTACGTCAGCCTGACCGCGCCGACCGCCAACCTGCCGGCCGCGGGCGCAGTACTCGCCGACGTCATCCGCAACGCGAGCTTCCCGGCCGACGAGCTGGAGCGCGAGCGCAAGCGGGCGATCGATGGACTGCAGGTGGCTTTGAAGGACCCGGGCTCGATCGCCGGGCTGGTCGCGACCCGCGTGCTCTACGGCGATGCGCCGTATGGCGGCGTGACCACGGTGAACACACTGCCCGCGATCGCGCAGGGCGACCTCGTCGCCTGGCGCAACCAGTGGTGGCATCCCGCGACCGCCAAGATCGTCGTCAGTGGCGGCATCGCTCCCTCTCAAGCCAAGGCAGTAACCGAGCGGCTGTTCGGCGATTGGGCAAGCGCCGCGCCGGCTCCGGTCGCAGTCACGCATCCGGCGGGCGAGGCGCAGCCGGTCCGGACCATCGTGATCGACATGCTCGAAGCGGGCCAGGCGGCGGTCGTCGCCGGCGTGCGCGCTGTGTCGCGTTCGAGCGAGGATTACTGGCCGCTCACGGTGGCCAATGCGGTGCTGGGAGGCGGTTCCAACGGCCGCCTGTTCGAGGAAGTCCGCACCAAGCGCGGGCTCAGCTATGGCTCCTACAGCGGCTTCGGCGCGACCGCCGACGCTTCGATCCTGACCGCCAGCGCGCAGACCAAGAACGAGACCGCCGACGAAGTGGCACAGGTGATCCTCGACCAGTTCGCTCAGCTCTCGACCGCGCCACTGGACGAAGCTTCGGTGCAGAAGCGCCGCCTGTTCCTGGGCGGCTCGACCGAGCGTGCGTTGGAGACGAGCTCGGGCTTCAACGGCATCGTTGCCAACCTGCTGCTGCAGGGCCTGCCGCCCAGCGAGTCGGGCAAGGTCGCGCAGCACCTCGCCGCGGTTTCGCCCGACATCGCCAAGGCGGTCGCGGCCAAGCTCGTCACCCCGCAGCAGGCCTCGCTGATCGTGGTCGGCAACGCCGCGCAGTTCCTCGGCGACCTCAAGAAGGTCCGCCCTGACGTGACGGTGATCAAGACCAGCGACCTCGATCTCGATAGCCCGACGCTGGTTGCGGCGGACTAACATCACACCACACAAATCGTCGCCCCGGACTTGATCCGGGGCGGTGCTTTCTTTTGCGACGTTGGCAAGGACGGCCTGACCCCGGATCAAGTCCGGGGTGACGGGTATTGGGAGGCGCGGCGCAGCCTACTCCGCCGCTTCGCTGAGGCTTTCGCTTTCGGCCTGCTGGCGGGCCCACATTTCCGCATAAAGCCCGTCGCGCCGGAGGAGCGCGGCGTGGCTGCCTTGTTCGGCGAGGCGACCGTGGTCGAGCACGAGGATTTCGTCCGCGTCGGCGATGGTCGACAGGCGGTGGGCGATGCTCAATGAGGTGCGGTGCTCGCTGACCCGGTGCAGGGTGGCGAGAATGTCTTGCTCGGTGCGCGAATCGAGCGCGCTGGTCGCTTCGTCGAGCAGCAGGATCGGCGGGTCCTTGACCAACGTGCGGGCAATCGCGACGCGCTGTTTCTCGCCGCCAGAGAGCTTGAGGCCGCGCTCGCCGACCTCGGTCTCGAACCCGTGCGGCAAGCGCTCGATGAAGGGCAGGATCGCCGCCCCTTGCGCGCCGCGGACGATGTCGTCGTGCGTCGCGCCATTGCGGCCGTAAGCGATGTTGTAGCCGATCGTGTCGTTGAACAGCACGCTGTCCTGCGGGACGATGCCGATCGCGGCGCGTAGGCTCTCCTGTGTCACTTGGGCGATGTCCTGCCCGTCGATCAGGACACGGCCCGACCACGGATCGTAGAAGCGGAACAAGAGCCGCGCGATCGTGCTCTTGCCCGCGCCCGACGGGCCGACGATCGCAACTTGCGCGCCGGCGGGCACCTCGAAGCTCAGGCCGTAGAGGATGGTACGCTCGGGCTCGTAGCCGAACACTACATTGTCGAACGCGACGGTCGGCTGGCGGATGACCAGCGCAGGCGCACCAGCGGCGTCGGCGACTTCGGCCTCGGTGTCGATCAGCTTGAACATCGCCGCCATGTCGATGAGCCCTTGCCGTATCGTGCGATAGACCATGCCGAGCATGTCGAGCGGCCGGAACAGTTGGGTGAGATAAGTCTGGACCGCGACCAGGTCGCCGACCGACAGCCTCCCTTGGCTCCACTGCCATACCGTATAGCCCAGCGCGAACAGCATCAGCGCGTTCATGATCACCGACTGGGCGATGTTGAGCAGTCCGAGCGAATTTTCCGACTTGATGGCGGCTTCGGCGTAGGCGCCGGCAGCGCGGCCGTAGCGCTCGCGCTCACGATGCTCGGCGCCGAAGTACTTGACCGTCTCATAATTAAGGAGCGAATCCACCGCACGGGCCAGGGCGGTTCCGTCGAGATCATTCATCTGCTTGCGCAGCTTGGTGCGCCACTCGGTGATCCATCTCGTGGTCGCGATATAGACTGCGACCGTGATTGCGGTTGCGACTACCAACGGCCAGCCGAACAGCGTGTAGAAGATCACCCCGACCGCGATGAGCTCTAGAATCGTCGGGGCGATGTTGAAGAGCAGGAAATAGAGCATCGCATCGATGCTCTTGGTCCCGCGCTCGATGGTCTTGGTGATCTCACCCGTGCGGCGTGACAGGTGAAAGCGCAGGGAGAGCTGGTGGAGGCGCGCGAAAGTATCTTCTGCAAGGTTCTGGGTCGCTTCCTGCCCGACCCTTTCGAAGACGATGTTGCGCGTGTTGTCGAAAGCGGTGCCCAAGAGGCGGGCAGCAACGAAGGCGATCACGAAGCTGAGCGCGACCCAGACCAGCGGGTTGCCCTGCGCGGCCATCGTATCGACGACTTTCTTCATCGCAAGCGGCGTGGCCAGCGTGACGGCCTTGGCCAGCAAGACCAGCATTAGCGCTCCCGCGATGCGGATGCGCAGGTCCTTGCGATCGTGCGGCCAGAGGTACGGCAGGAAGCGCTTGAGCGTCGCCCAACCGTCGTATTCGAAAGCGGCGGGGGATGGGGCGTCAGGTCGCATCGCCCCGACATGTGGGCAGCGCGCTGGTTTATGGCAATGCTTACAGTGGAGAGGTCGAGGGCGGCCGCTCGGAGCCGGGGGGCAGGTCGAACAGCACCGAGCGCTCTGCAAAGTCGATCGCGACGCGGTTGAACAGCCTGAGATCATTGATCCCGAGGACCATCGCGGGTTTGCGCGCCAGGCCAAGCGCCGCGAAAGCTGGCGCGTCGGAATAGGCGATGGCCAGATTGCTGAGCTGCATACGCCCGATCAAGAGCGTCCTCGCGAACCCCAGCGGGCTCGTTACGGTAGCGCCGGTGACGTCGGTCGTAGTGACGTCCGCGCTGCGGCGAGAACGCAGCCGGCGCTGGAGTGAGAGGTTGCCCATCGACCCCTGGGCGCCCGTATCGATGATCACCGACGTCCGGACGCCATCGATTGAAGCGTCGGTAATGATCAGCCGCCCAAGCTTGCGGCGCGCACGGACCACTATCTCGTATCCGCGATTGCCGCCAAGCGCGCGAGAATCGTCGACCGCGATGGTCTGGTTCTTGAAGTCGACAAGCACACGCAGGTCCTGCAGCGAATCCAGCCCGAGGATGCCGTCCGCGCCGATATGCTCGGCTTCGAGGATGGGAGCGTGGAGCGCATCGAAGACCCGTGCCGCGAACTCGAGTCCGTTGAGCTGGACGAGCTCGACCTGCTTTGATGCTGCCATCCCGACAAGCGTGGCCTGGCCAAGGGAAGGCATGGATAGCTTATCTCGCAGTGCCCGCGTAACGACGGTTGCCTGCGCGCCGGTGTCTATCATGAATCGAAAGGGGCCTTGACCATCGATCATGACCGGAACGGTCATCCGGCTGTAGCGATCGGTCTGGCTGGCGACGATCTCGCCGGTTGCAGCGTCCGAAACCTCGTTCGCGCCGGGGGCTTGCGGGAAAGCCGGTGTCGAAACCATTGCGAAGACAACGCAAGCGCGGAATTTCAGATGGCCCATCGAGGCTCTCTCCCGGGTGGAGATTACCACGCCGGGCACCCGACGTCGCGCGAATTGCGCCTAGGCCGGTGAGAGCTCTCGCCGGAGTACGAAGGCTACGATCTCGCTGACCGCGCCGCGCGCGAAGGTGAGGAGCGCTCCGAGATACGCCAGCGCCCCGATTGTCGTCAGAAGTGCCAACGCGGCAAGCGCAGGCATCGGAGGAAGCATCTCACGCACTCCCGCAACCACTAACGCCATGGCGGCTGTCGCCGCAAAGGCGGGCGCCAGCGCGCCCGCAAGCGCGCGTGAGCGGACGCCGACAAGCGGCAGCGTGAGGGCGTAGGTGAAGAGGAGGAGGGCGGGGGCTCCGATCCACCAGGCGGTGACCAGACCTTGGGGCCCATAGCCCACGCCCGCCAGAAACAGCAGCGGAAAGAGAAGTGCGCCTGCGCCGTTCGTCATCATGTAGATCCTCGGTTGCCCCATTCCGTTGGGTGCGGGGCTGCAGAC
>JAEWKG010000040.1 GCA_023386135.1 Pseudomonadota bacterium
CCCCAGCTGCACGAGCGCGAGGCCGAACTTGGCCGGAGCGCTCGGCTCCAGGCCCTTCTTGCCCAGCCACTGCCACAGCGCCGCGAACGCCGGCGCGAAGATCACGATGTAAATGGGGTTGATCGACTGAAACAGGCTGGTCGGCACCCCGCCTTTGTCGACGAACTTGTCGGTGTAGAGGTTCAAGGAACCGCCCGCCTGCTCGAACAAGCCCCAGAACAGCGGGTTGAGCGCAATCAGGAACAGCATCGCGAACATGCGCTCGCGCGGCTCCTTAGGCAATTTGAAGGCCTCGTAGAGCACGAACAGCAGCATCGCGACGCCGGTGACGATCAGCAGCGTTTGGATCACATCCTGGTACTGGATCAGGCCCCAGATCACCGCCACGCCGGCGATGCCGATGCCGTAGAGCGTCATCTCGCGGCTGGAGGTCAGGCCATGCGGCGCCTCGCCCCGCCCGCGCAGCGCGGGCTTGCCGAGCACGAAGATGATGAGGCCGATGACCATGCCGATGCCGGCCAGGCCGAAGCCGTAGGCCCAGCCGATCGTCTCGCCGAGGTAGCCGACGAGGATGGTCCCGAGCGCCGCGCCGACGTTCACGCCCATGTAGAAGATCGTGTACGCGGCGTCGCGGCGGGTGTCCTTCATGTTGTACAGTTGGCCGACGATCACCGAGATGTTCGCCTTCAGGAAGCCCGAGCCGACAATGATGAAGGCGAGCGCGGCCCAGAACACGTTGATCGTCGCGTCTGCCTGGCCGCCGTTGCCCTCGACCGCCATCAGGCCGTGGCCCATCGCGAGGAGGATGCCGCCGAACAGCACCGCCTTGCGCTGGCCGAGCCAGCGGTCGGCCATGATGCCGCCCAGCACCGGGGTGATATAGACCAGCGCGCCGTACGCGCCGTAGATCAGCGTCGCCTTGGAATCGTCGAACAGCCAGTGCTTGGTAAGGTACAGCACCAGCAGCGCGCGCATGCCGTAGTAGGAGAACCGCTCCCACATCTCGGCGTAGAACAGCACGAACAGGCCGCGCGGATGGCCGACCACTTCCTCGCTCTTGCGCACAGCGATCAGCCCGCCGACGGCCAATACCGCGAACAGGAAGATCGCCGCCAAAGCTGCAATCCAGTCACCTTCGTTCCAGGTGGCCATGTCCTTCATGCGATCCAATTCCCTCAATCTTCTTGGCCCCCGACGTTGCGAAGCGGGGCGGAATGGCGCGCAACCTAGCGGCTCGCGCCTTCATGTGAAGCGTTTGTTTCACTCGCAACTGCCTGAACCGGAAGTGGCCGGGAACCTTGACGCGCCCCGCTGTATTATGTCACTGAAGCACCGCAAGCGAAGGAGCCGCGCGTGTCCCAGCAGAGCCGCCCCGTCTATCTCAAGCTGCGCGACCTCGTCGCCGCGGCGATCATCGAGGGCCGGTATCGCGAGGGCGAGATGCTGCCGTCGGTGCGCGCGCTGGCGGCGGAGCAGGGCGCCAACCCGCTGACCGTCGCCAAGGCCTACCAGCAGTTCCAGGCCGATGGGCTGGTCGAGGTCCAGCGCGGGGTCGGCATGTACGTCGCCCGCGGTGCCTCCGAGCGGCTGCGCAGCAGCGAGCGCGCGCGCTTCCTGTCGGAGGAATGGCCCGAGCTGAAGGCGCGTCTGCGGCGTCTCGGCCTCGACCCGGCGGAACTGCTGTCCGAGGCGTAAGGCTGTCCGGCTGTGGGCCGGCATGAAACCAGCCGTTGCGTGAGCGGCCCGGCTCTGGCACTTTCCCGACTGGATAAACGCGACAGGCCTGGGATCGGCCGCGCGCGTCGGTGGGTCGCACACGGGCGGGAGTACTTTTTCAATGATCAGGTCCGAGCTGCTGCAGGCGCTGGCGAAAGAGAACCCTGACCTGCGCGCCGAGGAAGTCGAGCAGGTGCTCGACACCTTCTTCGACGAGATCGCCAAGCGGCTGGCCGAAGGCGGCCGGGTCGAGCTGCGCGGCTTCGGCGCCTTCTCCACCCGCGAGCGCGGCGCCCGCAAGGGCCGCAATCCGCGCACCGGCGAAGCGGTCGAAGTGCCGGAGAAGAAAGTGCCCTACTTCAAGCCCGGCAAGGACATGCGGCGCGTCGTCAACGAAGGCTGAGCCTCACGCGCTGGCCGATTGCTCCGGCCCCCCGCCGCCGCTACGTGAGCCCGCGCGCGGGCGTGGCGGAATGGTAGACGCCGGGGACTTAAAATCCCCTGAGCTTTGCTCGTGTGGGTTCGAGTCCCACCGCCCGCACGCTTTACCCACCTTCTACCGCCCATCCCCCGTATCGTGCGGGGGTGCGCGCTAACCGGGCCTTTACCCCTCTCTCCCTAGGAGTGGGGGTGGGTCGCCCTGGATTGTCGAGGGCAGAAAGCGGCGGCAAGCCGGGGTTTGCGGGGTAGTCATGGAACTGGGACGTATCGACGTGCCGTCCGAAGAAGCCATCGCGGTGGGCGATGAACGCGCCGCGCCGCGTTTTACCCTGCTCATCCGCGCCGCCAAGCTGATCGCCCCCGGCGGCGAATTCGTCTGCGTGATCCGCGACGTGTCCGAGATCGGGGTCAGCCTGCGCGGCTTCCATGCCTTGCCGGCCGAAGGCGAGCTGTGGCTCGAGCTGCAGACCGGCGAGCGCTACGCGATCGAGCCGGTGTGGAACCGGGGGCTGGAAACTGGCTACCAGTTCATCGAGCCGGTCGAGGTCGCCGCGCTGGTCGCCGAGGTGGGACAGTTTCCCAAACGCCAGCTGCGGCTCGGCATGAGCATCCCCGTCGAACTCGCGTTCATTGGCGGCCGCGTGCGCGCCGAGATCGTCAACCTCTCGCAACAGGGAGCGCGGATCGAGTGCGATGCGCTGCTCGCGATCGACCAGCCGCTGCGGCTGTGCTCGGGGATCCTGCCCGAGGTGCGCGCCCGGGTGCGCTGGCGCAGCGAGCGGCAGTACGGGCTGGTGTTCGACGACACCTTCACCCTCAGCGAGCTCGCGCTGTTCGCCGCCGGCGCGCAGTCGCCGGAGCTGCTCGCGCAACCCGCGTCCGCGGTCTCCCTGCGGCGCTGAGCGCGCGATGGGGGAACAGCGGCGGCGGTTTACCTCTCGGTAACCAATTTCCTTCATTCCCCGGTCAATTCGGGGGGCTTGAAGACTTATGCATTCCAATGAATTGACCGTCGACGTCGCGATCATCGGGGCGGGCCCCGCGGGTCTGACTGCCGGCTACCTCTTGACCAAGGCCGGCAAGACCGTCGCCATTATCGAGAAGGATGCGACCTACGTCGGCGGGATCAGCCGCACGGTCGAGCACGAGGGCTACCGCTTCGACATCGGCGGGCACCGGTTCTTCTCGAAGAGCGCCGCCGTCGTCGATCTGTGGAACGAGATCCTGCCCGACGACTTCATCCAGCGCCCGCGGATGAGCCGCATCTATTACGAGGGCAAGTTCTACAGCTACCCGCTGCGCGCGTTCGAAGCGCTGCGCAATCTCGGCCTGTGGCGCTCGACGGTGTGCATGGCGAGCTTCGCGTGGTCGCAGCTGTTCCCGATCAAGGACATCCGGAGCTTCGAGGACTGGACCAGCAACCAGTTCGGCAAAAAGCTCTATTCGATCTTCTTCAAGACCTACACCGAGAAGGTGTGGGGCATGCCCTGCAACGAGATGAGCGCCGACTGGGCCGCCCAGCGGATCAAGGGCCTGAGCCTGTGGGGCGCGGTGACCGACGGCCTCAAGCGCAGCCTCGGCCTCAACAAGCGGCCGAACGACGGGCAGGAGGTAAAGACCCTGCTCGAGACCTTCCGCTACCCGCGGCTCGGCCCCGGCATGATGTGGGACGCCGCGCGTGACAAGATCGTCGCCACCGGCTTGGGGTCAGTCCTGATGGGCCACGCGCTCGACCAGGTCGCCGCCGATGGCGAAGGTGGCTGGCGCGTGTCCGCGAACGGCCCGGAGGGGAAGATCGTCATCCGCGCGGCCAATGCGATCAGCAGCGCGCCGATGCGCGAACTGGCCGCCCGCATGCATCCACTGCCCGACACCGCGTGGAATGCCAGCGAGCTCAAGTATCGCGACTTCCTGACCGTCGCGCTCAAGATCAAGTCGGAGGATCTGTTCCCCGACAACTGGATCTACATCCACGACAGCAAGGTGAAGGTCGGCCGGGTGCAGAACTTCCGCTCGTGGTCGCCGGAGATGGTGCCCGATCCCAGCGTCGCCTGCGTCGGTCTCGAATACTTCTGCTTCGAAGGCGACGGCCTGTGGTCGTTGAGCGACGACGAGCTGGTGGAACTGGCGACCGGGGAGATGGAAATCCTCGGCCTGCTCGATCCCACGGACGTGATCGGCGGCGCGGTGGTGCGCCAGGAAAAGGCCTATCCGGTCTACGACGAGGACTACGCCGCCAACGTCGCCGCGATGCGGCACGAACTCGAGGCCAAGCATCCCACGCTGCACCTCGTCGGGCGCAACGGGATGCACCGGTACAACAACCAGGACCACGCGATGATGACCGCGATGCTGACGGTCGAGAACATCCTCGCCGGCGAGCGGAACTACGACACCTGGTGCGTCAATGAAGATGCCGAGTACCATGAAGCAGGCGACGAGGGAGCCGAGAAGGCGCTGCCGGCCCGCGAGACGATGCCGGTCAGCGAAGACCAGGCCGCCGCGCTCGCCTCGGTGCGCGAGGTACCGCAGCGGGTCGGCCGCAAGGCCGCCTGAGGACGCTAGCCAATCCTTAACCGTATGCGCCGAGAGTCGGCACATTCGGCCAAGTTGTCGATACCGTTGGCGGGGGCCACACGATGATTGCCAGGGTTATCAAGATCGCCGACGTGCGGCTGGTGCGCTACGTGCTCGCCAGCATCGGCGCGCTGGCGGTCGATGTCGGCAGCTTCCTTGTGCTCCTCTCGCTGGCTGTGCCGGCGGCGGCTGCCTCCGCGTTCGGCTACGCGCTCGGGATCGTCGCTCATTGGCTGCTCTCGAGCCGCGCGGTGTTCGCCGATACGGTCGCCGAGAGGGGCCGTGAGCGGACCAAGCAGAAGGCGCTGTTCGTCGTTTCCGCGATGATCGGTTTGGGCCTCACCACCGCGATCGTCGGCTTGGCTGACCTCGGCGGGGTGGACCCGCGCCTCGCCAAGCTGGTGGCGATCGTGGTCAGCTTCACGGTCACCTGGATGCTGCGCAACAAGGTCGTGTTCCGACTTGGACGCGCGGCCGCATGAGCGTGTTCGTCGAGCGGCGGCGGCCGGCGCTTAGCGCCGAGCTGTTCCTGCAGGTCACGCTCGCCTGGGCGATGATCTCGGCGCTGCTGCTCGTCACCAATCTGGGTGCGATCCTGGCGCACCGCTTTCCCGACCCCGACGACACGCTGCGCCTGGTGCAGGTGCGCGACTTCATCGGCGGACAGGGCTGGTTCGACCTCGTCCAGCATCGCGCCGGCAACACGCCGATGCACTGGTCGCGGCTGGTCGACCTGCCGATTGCCGGCGTGATTCTCGCCCTGCGCGGGTTGATCGGGCAACCGGCTGCCGAGCTTGCCGCGCTAATCGTTGTGCCTCTCGTCACCCTGTTCGTTTGCCTGCTTCTGATCGGGCGGATCGCCTGGCGGCTGATGGGTTCTGAGCTCGCGCTGTTCGCCTGCCTCGCCTTCGCCTTCTGCGTGCCGGTGGTGGAGCAGCTACGGCCGATGCGAATCGACCATCACGGCTGGCAGATCGCCGCCGTGCTGCTCGCCTTGAACGGCCTGATGGCGCGCTCGCCCCGCGCCGGTGGCTGGGTCATCGGCGGTGCGCTGGCGTTCGGCCTGTCGATCTCGATCGAAGGGCTGCCTTTGGCGGCCGTGTTCATGGCCGTGCTGGCCTTGCGCTGGCTGCGCTGCCGGAGCGAGCGGCAATGGCTGATCAGCGCGACGCACGCGCTCACCGCGGTATCGGCCGTGCTTTATATCGCGACGCA
>JAEWKG010000082.1 GCA_023386135.1 Pseudomonadota bacterium
GAGGTCGTCCTCGGGGATGTGGTCGACGATGTCGGCCGTGACGAGATCGAGCACTTCGTCGGCTTCGTCTGCATCGGCGGGCTCGGGCGCGGTTTCGCTCATGCCCTCGTTTTCGCGCCGGCGGCGCGTGTCGAGCGCGGTCGAGCGGTTGTCACGCGCGATCACTTTCTTGATCGATTCGAGGATTTCCTCGACCGAAGCTTCGCCATCCTGGCGCATTTTCCTGGGCCCCCGCCTCAATGGACGCCGCTGGAGACGCCCGAATCATCGTTAACGGGAATCTCCGCCGTGGGCGCCGGGATGTCAACGGTGCGCGTGGACTGGGCGACCGGATCGGGATCGCGTTCCCAGTCCCACCACTTGTTCTTGACCCGGTCGTAATTGACCTGCGGATCGTAGAGCGGGCCGTCGTCGCCGAGGCCGAGATCGCGCGCTTCGGCCTTGCCCATCGCGGCAAGCAGGCTGAAGCCCGCGACGTAGGCGTTGCGCCGCGCGGTCACGAGCTGCGAGCGGGCGACAACCAGCTCCTGCTCGGCGTTAAGGATGTCGAGGATGGTGCGGTTGCCGACCGTGCTCTCGGCGCGCACGCCCTCGAGGCTCAACGTCGCGGCATCGACCGCGCTCTGGGTGCTGGAGATGATCTCGTTTGAGGCCTGCCAGCTCGAATAGGCCGAGCGCACCTGCGCGATGACGTCGCGTTCGGCGCCGATCACCTGCTCCTGCGCGGCGGCCGAGCGCGCTTGCGCCTGACGCTGCAGCGCGGCGGGGCGCCCGCCCTGGAAGATCGGCACCGAGACCTGTACGCCGGCTTGCACGCCGAGGCCCGATTGCGGGAGCGACACCGTCGATCCCGGGATGCTCAGCGAGCCGAGCGTGTTGCTGTAGTCGCTGCCGGTGAACACCGACACGCGCGGCAGGCGGCTGGCGCCGGCGGTCTTGATGTCGAAGCCGGACGCCTCGGCCCGCTCGCGCGCGGCGATAATGTCGGGATTGTTCGCGACCGCGGTCGCCACAGCTTCGTCGAGGCTGCTGGGAAGACCGGGCAGCGGCGGCGGCGGCTGGAGCGCGGTGGGCGCCATGCCGGTGAGGCGAATGTAATCCTCGCGCGCGGCGATGAGGTTCGACTGCGCGGTGCGGAGGTCGCCCTCCGCCAGCGCCTGGCGCGCCTGCGACTGGGCGACGTCGGTACGGGTGAGATCGCCGATCTCGAACCGGTCGCTGGTCGCCTGGGTGTTGACCCGCAGCACATCTACCTGGTTGGCGTTGAGCGCGACCAGCGCCTCGCCGCGGATGACGTCCATGTAGGCGGCGACGGTCTGGCTAAAGATCGCCGATTCGGTACAACGCAAGTCGGCCTGTCCGGCCTCGACCCGGCTTTCCGCGGCGCGCACCCCGTTTTTCACCGCGCCGCCGCTGTTCACCGGCACGCCGAGATTGAGGCTCGCGCTCAACGAACGGTCGGGTGAGGTCGAGTTGGCCGAGCTCTGCTTGACGAATTCGATGTACTGCACGCTCGCGTCCGCGTTGGGGCGGCCATTGGCCTTCTCAATCGGCACGTTCTCGTCGGAAGCGCGCTGCTGGGCGCGCGCGGCCTGCAGCGTCGGGTTGGTGCGGTAGGCGCCGTTGAGCGCGTCGCGCAGTGTGTCTGCCGCGGCCGGAGCCGATAGCCCCAGCGCAGTCGCCGCCACCCCGGCGAGCAGCGCCGGCTTCACCCCTCGCCGTGTCACGGTCAGAAGCTCCACGCCTTGGGTTTGTCGAACGCAGCGAGGCGCGGGATGCCCATTTCGGCGAGCGGCAGCAGGGCGATCTCGCCCGCCGCCTTGCGGCCCAGCGCGAGACGGGTGACGCCCTCGGCGATCAGCCCGGTAACGATGCGCGCATCGTCGCTCAGGCGCTTGGCCAGGCTCGTCGGCAGGTGCTCGACCGCGCCGTCGACCAGCAGCAGCGTGAAGTCGCCGCCCTTGCCGCCCTTGATCGCATCGGCGGCGGAGATCGTGGTCACCGATCCGGCCAGCCCTTCGAGCAGGGCGGGGAGGTAACCGCTCCCGCCATCGACCACCAGCACACGGTCGGCCGCGGCCGGCTTGGCTTCGGCCAACATGCGGCCGTGCACCAGCGGGGCGGCGAGCATGCCGCCGCTCACCGGAACCGCGCGGTCGGTGTAGGCCGCCGCACGCGCCTCGGCGGGAACGTAGTCTTCTCGCGGGACGGCCGCGAAGCGCGCCAGCACCCACGGCTCGTTGACGCCGCTGGTGCGCAGCTGGCTGTCGATCATCGCGCGCCGCGCGGCATCGGTGAGAGAAATCGAAGGTGCGGCGGAAGCCATTTTCACGAAACCTGTATTAATCGTATAACACAGCTGGTCAATCCTGCTCTTACGCAGATGCCAGAGTTGCGCCAAGCGCTTTGACGGCTTGGCAGGGCGAAGACTATCGCACTGTGGCGAATCTGCGGGCAAGGGATAAGTTTCGATGAGCGACTTGAAGATGAACGATCCGGTGGTGATCCGCGAGGAGGACCTGATCGAGAGCGTCGCCGACGCCCTGCAGTTCATCAGCTACTACCATCCGATGGATTACATCCGCGCGCTCGGCGACGCCTACGAGGCGGAGCAGGGACCCGCGGCGAAGGACGCCATCGCGCAGATCCTCACCAACAGCCGCATGTGTGCCGAGGGGCACCGGCCGATCTGCCAGGATACCGGCATCGTCAACGTGTTCGTGAAGTGGGGCCAGGATTGCCGGCTGGGCTCGTCGCGCAGCCTGCAGGACGTGGTCGATGAGGGCGTGCGCCGCGCCTACAACCACCCTGAAAACAAACTGCGCGCCTCCGTTCTGGCCGATCCTGCGTTCACCCGCCGCAACACCCGCGACAACACCCCATGCGTGCTGGCGGTCGAGATGGTGCCGGGCAATACCGTGTCGGTCGATGTCGCCGCGAAAGGCGGGGGCAGCGAGAACAAGTCCAAGTTCAAGATGATGAACCCGTCGGATTCGATCGTCGACTGGGTCCTCGAGATGCTGCCACAGATGGGCGCGGGGTGGTGTCCGCCGGGCATG
Organism: Pseudomonadota bacterium; assembly: GCA_023386135.1. Lineage (GTDB taxonomy): Bacteria > Pseudomonadota > Alphaproteobacteria > Sphingomonadales > Sphingomonadaceae > Tsuneonella. Next base: position 3,060 of record JAEWKG010000082.1, read on the forward strand.
CTCGGCATCGGCATTGGCGGAACGGCGGAACATTGCGTCAAGCTCGCCAAGCAGAGCCTGATGGACCCGATCGACATGGCGCAACTGAAGGCGCGCGGAGCCCAGACTGACATCGAGGCATTGCGGATCGAGATCTTCGACAAGGTCAACGCGCTTGGCATCGGGGCACAAGGGCTGGGAGGCCTTGCGACCATCCTCGACGTCAAGATCATGGACTGGCCGTGCCACGCCGCGGGCAAGCCGGTGGCGATGATCCCCAACTGCGCCGCCACCCGCCACGCGCACTTCACCCTCGACGGCTCGGGTCCGACCTTCCTCGAGACCCCGGACCTGTCGCAATGGCCGCAAGTACACTGGACGCCCGATGCGGCGGCCAAGCGAATCGACCTCGATCACCTCACTCCCGAGGAAGTGCAGAGCTGGAAGGCCGGCGACCGCCTGCTGCTCAATGGCGCGATGCTCACCGGCCGTGACGCGGCGCACAAGCGCATCAAGGATATGCTCGGCAAGGGCGAGGAGCTGCCGGTCAGCTTCAAGGGCCGCGCGATCTATTACGTCGGTCCGGTCGATCCGGTGATGGGCGAGGTGGTCGGCCCCGCCGGCCCCACCACCGCGACCCGTATGGACA
>JAEWKG010000085.1 GCA_023386135.1 Pseudomonadota bacterium
GCGCTCTCCCGCCCCATCTGCACCCGGCGGCAGGCGGCGAGGACCGAGCGGGTTTCGGCGAGGTGACCGATGAAATCCCCTTGCCGCGTAGGCGTCCACCCATCGGCCCGTGGTCCGACGGGGACGGGATGGAACTGGAACAGCCAGCGGCGCGGTTGCGGCGGGCGCGGGGGCGAGGGTGGGGGCCAGTGCTTCATCCGGCAGGATGGAGCAGATTTCGCGCGTGTAGGAAAACGCTTCGGCAGGCCTAGGACCCCAGCCGCTCGACCTCCGCCGCGAGCGAGGCCCAGTCGGCGTGCCCGGTGGCGGGCGCCACCCGCTCCGCCCACAGCGCGTCGATCTGCGCGGCGACCGAGGGCGGCAGCGCCGAGGCGTCGCTGGCGACCTGCTGGACCTTGGTCGAATCACTATCGGCCGGCACGCCGATCCGCCGTTCGAGCGCGGCGCAGACCATCGCGTCGTCGAAACGGTCCTTGTGCGCGTACATGAACTCGCGCGCGGTCATCCGCTCGACTTCCGCGACGCCTTCGTCGCTCACCGCGATGCCGAGGAACCCGGCAAGCCGGCCGATCATCGCCGCGCGGTTGCGCGCCGCCCAGCGGTAGGTCGCCAGCAAGGTGTCGGGCTCGCGGCGCCGGGCATACCAGCTGAGCAGGTGGGTGAAGTAGTCGCACCCGTTGGGCCCGCCGCCCAGCCACAGGGGGTAGAACTCCTCCAGAGTGAGAGCGCCGCGCTCGATATGCCAGCCGTCGAAGAAGCGGTAGAATGAACAGTACGTCTCCTTGGGATCGCGCAGCGTGACGACGTAGCGCATGCCCGCGGGCAGCCGCTCGTATTCGCGGTGGCTCTTGAAGCCCCGGGGGGTGGCGCGCTGCGGGCCGTTGATGTCGTGGTCGATCAGCGGGGCGGAATCTTCCCACGGGACGACGCGGCTGATGTCGTCGAAGTCCATCTCGCCGGCGCCGGTGGCGGCGACCGTGCGCAACTGGTGGAACATCTGCTGCATCATGGTGGTGCCGCTCTTGCCCCACGAGGTGATGAACACGTCGCCGGGCGCGTATTCGAGCGGGCGGAAGTGCTGCAGCGGCTCGGCCATGATCGCGCCGACGTTGATGCCGAACTCCTCGACGCTGCGCGCGCGCCGGCCCAATCCGATGGTCATGTGCGTTGCCTCCCCCCGAGGCGACCCTGCCTGACGGGATTATGACACGGATACGGCGGGCAGGAAATCGCTTTGGCCGGGCGGCGCGGCGGAACGAACGGAGGCGCCGGGACTTAGGGGCGCATGGAATACCGCCACCTCCTCGCTTATGCCCTCATCTTGCTGATGATCGGGGGTGCCGCCACCTGGATTGCCTACGCCCGGCACAACACCCGGGACCGCAAGATCGCCCGCCAGCGCGCGCATGATGCGGAGCGGATGGGCAAGCGGTAAACGAAACTCGCCCCGGCGGCGCTGGCAAGGGCGTCAGCCGGTCAAGAACCAGGTCGCCGCGCCGCCCAGGGCCATAACCTGCAGCACCACGACCCGGAACAGGTCGTCGGAGAACGGCTGCTTGCGCGTCTTGTGGCGAAAGACCTTACGTCCGGCGTAGGCGCCCGCTGTCCCGCCCCACAGAGCGAGCGCCAGCAGCGTGCGCTCGGGGATGCGCCGGTCACCCTCTTCGGCGCGCCGCTTGTCCATCCCGAAGGCGGCAAAGGCCGCGAGGTTGATCGCGACCAACACGACGAAGACAAGCAGGAGCAACGGGGTGAGCAGAGCCGCATCCATGCGGCCCGTCTACCCCAACCGCCTTACCAGTCGGTTGATCAGGAGCGAGCGATGATGCGCAAGGCTGGGTCAGCGCCGGGGCGTTCCAGATTACCACCCGGCTCGACCAGCCCACCGACCGCTACGGCCGCACCCTCGCCATCGTGAAGCGCACGAAGCCCGACGGCAGCGAGGAGCGGCTGGCCGACTGGATGCAAACCCACGGCGGCGCGCGGGGCTATGACGGCGGGTTCAGGGGTGGGTGGTGTTGAGGGGTGGATTCCATGAAGTCAGGCCGCGGGAGTTCGCCAACCGCCTCTGCGAGCCCCTGCAGAAGATCGTTGGCAGCCGTAGGATACCGCATGAGAAATCCCCGCCAACTCGCCTCCTTGTTGCGGTAGTCGCGAAACTCGCCGGTCACCGGATGCAGCAGCCAGCGGAAGCTGGTCGTGCGAGAGCGGAAGACCACTAAAGTGCCCTTGAGCGCGTACTCATAGAAAAGCCCGGTATCGTAGGCCGTGCACCATTCGGTGAACGCGCCCCACCAGAACATCGCATTCGGCGTAAGCGGCGCGCCGACGAGCCATTCGTCGCTTTCGGCAAATACATGGCTGTGCGCGCGAACGTCGGCTGGTATCGGTTCGAGCATGTCTCTGTCTCCGGCGACAGAGTTGATCGAAGTTCGACCGCGATCAATAGAAAAGTGATCTAATTCAAGTGATTAGACGATATGTGCCGCGATCGTCGAGAAATTCAATCAAGCCCGCATCACGAAGCTGCTGTAACTCGCGGCTGACGGTCTGCATGGGCGTTTCGCCCGTCGTGCCGGTGTCGGCGCGCATTTGCGGCTCCTCGCTTGCGATCAATTCCTGACGGGAGAAAGTTCCATTCGGCTTGTGCGCGGCAACCCGGCGAACGGCGTCGGTCACGGCTTCAGTCCAAGTCAGCATCATCATCCTCCTTGGCGCCAAACAGATCAGTCAAACGCGGCCTTGGTAATAGCAACTGAGGCGGACGCAATATCTCCCTTCCCGCTTGCGGGAGGGGTTGGGGGTGGGCAAGTCAACACCCGATGCCAGATTGGAAACCCCGCGACACTGTCCGCGCCCGCGAATTACGCAATGCCGCAACGCCTGCTGAGCGTGAACTGTGGCGTTACCTGAGCCGCAGCCAGCTCGGCGCGAAGTTCAGCCGGCAAATGCAGATCGGGAAGCTCTACGCTGACTTCCTGTGCCGCGAGCTTGCCATCGTGATCGAGCTCGACGGTTTCAGCCATGATCTCGATCCCGAGCGGGATCGGCGACGTGACCGCTGGCTCGAAAGCCAGGGTTACACCGTGCTGCGCTTCCTCAACAAGGATGTGTTCTCGGATGTGGAAGGAGTCTGTAAAGTGATCGAGGCAGAAATCACGCGCCTTCGCGCGGTCCATGGCGGTAGCGCTGTGCAGGCCCACCCCTAACCCCTCCCGCGAGCGGGAGGGGGATCAATAGCGCAACAGACTCTTCCCGCTTGCGGGCGCCGCTACATCAGCGCGGTCCGGAAAAGCCTTGCCGATCATCAGGAAGGTGCCGAACTGTCGCGCGTGGGGTGCAGACCAGATCGAATTACCGGCAATCAACCTTCATCGCGCCCAACAGATTGTGTCAGGCGCTCCAAAATCCGCAGCTCATCCATGGGAAGCTCCAAGCCGTTCCGGATATCTTCCACGAGCTCGCGTAGCGCGGCGTTGGCGATTACCTTGCCCCCGTTGTCCAAAGTATCGATCGCGACCAAATGGGAGCCAAATTGAAAATCTTGTTTTGCAGTTTCGCGCGGAAGATCGGGGGCCATTCCCTCCTGCTCTTGAGAAAAGAGTCTTCGAATCCCTACTCCGCCGCCACAGCCCCGGCGTCATCTCCGAACAACCCCGGCTCGCTCGCGTCCGCGGCGGTTTCGCCGAGGTCGTTCGCGCCGTCGCCGGCCTTCGCCTTCTGCCTTGAGTCGAAGCTCGACCACACGTCGCCCCAGTTTCCGCGGGTGGCGGCCTTGGAGTACTCGGTGGCGCGGGTCTCGAAGAAGTTGGCGTGCTCCACGCCGTTCAATAGCGGGGCGAGCCAGGGGAGGGGGTGGTCCTCGACCATGTAGATCGGCTGGAAGCCCAGCTGCCCCAGGCGCCAGTCGGCGATGTAGCGGATGTAGCGCTTGATCTCCTTGGCGCTCATGCCCGGGACCGGGCCGGCCTCGAACGCCAGGTCGATGAACGCGTCTTCCAGCCGCACCGTCTTCTGACAGCAGTCGATGATATCTTCCTTCACCGCCTTGGTCAGGCAGCCGCGTTCAGCCGTGAAGGCGTGGAACAGGCGGGTGATGCCTTCGCAGTGCAGGCTCTCGTCGCGGACCGACCAGCTGACGATCTGGCCCATGCCCTTCATCTTGTTGAAGCGCGGGAAGTTCATCAGCATCGCGAAGCTGGCGAACAGCTGCAGCCCTTCGGTGAAGCCGCCGAACATGGCGAGCGTGCGGGCGATATCCTCGTCGGTGTCGACGCCGAACTGCTGCAGGTAATCGTGCTTGGCCTTCATCTCCTCGTATTCGAGGAACATGCCGTATTCGCTCTCGGGCATGCCGATGGTGTCGAGCAGGTGGCTGTAGGCGGCGATGTGGACCGTCTCCATGTTGGAGAAGGCGGTCAGCATCATCTTGATCTCGGTCGGCTTGAACACCCGGCCGTACTTGTCGTGGTAGCAATCCTGCACCTCGACATCGGCCTGGGTGAAGAAGCGAAAGATCTGCGTCAGCAGGTTGCGCTCGTGATCGGAGAGCTTCTGCGCCCAGTCGCGGCAGTCTTCGCCCAGCGGCACCTCTTCCGGCAGCCAGTGGACCTGCTGCTGGCGCTTCCAGAACTCGTAGGCCCACGGGTATTCGAAGGGCTTGTAGGTCTTGCGGGCTTCGAGCAACGACATGTTGTGGTTCCGGCGCTTGTCGGGTGAGGTTTCTGCGAACCTCCAACATAGGCATTTCGGCCGCCGATTCGAAGCCAAATCGCAAGATTGATGCGGGGATAAATGTCCCTGTTGCCACCGCCTGACGGCTGCTTGAGGCGGTGCGGAACGCGCGTAAGGCGGCCGCGTTAACGGGACAACGGCCGGTGTGGATTCGAGCCCACCCGGCCGCTCGAGGGAAAACGCGGGCGTGCCTGCTTTCCCCTTTCGCGGGCCCCGTCCGCACCCTCGCGCCTCTTCGGACCTCCGGGGAGGCGCATCTCGTTCGGGAGCCTCGCGCCGCGCGGCGCGTTGGGCTGATCGAAGGAGAGCAGCCATGTCCGAACTCGAACCCGAAGATTCGCGCGTCGTCACCAACACCCAGAACCGCGCCCCCGGCGAGCCCCCGCGCACCGGCCCGCGCGAAGACCAGGCCCGCGCCCAGGCCGGGCAGCAGACCACCGACCAACGCGCCGCCGCCGCCAACGACGGTTTCGCCACCGAAGGCGACTCGCCCGAACACCCCGACCGCATGGCAGGCGAATCCGCGCAGGAATACGCCGCGGAGCACGACGGCGATGACACCGCCCAACAAGGCGGCAGCTGGCGCGACAGCTCGGAGTAGCGGCTAGCGGCGGACCCGCTCGGCCAGCGCAATCAGCGCCGGCCGCAGCGCGCCGCCGCGCGTCTCCCACACAGCGGGCCGCTCAATCTCGGTGCCGCCCATGCGCGCCTTGAAGCGATAGACTTGCGGATTGGCCGCGCGGTCGATCCCGCCGAGGTCGTAGCGCCGGAGCCCCCGCGCCTTGGCGTACTCGATCACCGCCCACTGCAGCACGAACGCCGCGCGCGCCTCGCGCCCCGCCGCGTCCGCCGCGCCGAGCAGGTAGACCGCGGTGTCGCCAGCGAAGGCGCCGACGTGACCCGCGACCAACTCCTCGCCCCGATAAGCCAGAAGCGCCACGAACGCCGCGTCGCCGGTCATGCCGTGCGCCGCCGCGCGCGCGAAGAACCGGGCATCCTGCGCAACCCCGAAGCCCTTACGTTTGGCGAGGTCGCTCAGCAGCGGCTGCAGCGCCGCCACGTCCTTCGCCTCGGCGCTGCGCACGACGCGCAAGCCGCCGCGCTCGCCGCGATTGAGATCGGTACGCCACTTGCCCGCAAGGCGCGCGCGCAGATCCTCCAGCGATGGCGCAAGATCGAGCACGATCGTCGTTCCGTCGCTGGCCCCGGTGGGGGCGAATCCGAGGCGGCGCAACGTCTCGTCCGCATCTGCATCGGCCGGCGGCGAAACGCGCAGCGTCAGCTTGCGCGCCGCGCAATGCCGAGCCAGTGCGGCGAGACACCCGGCAAGGCGTTCCGGCTCGCACGTCCCGCCTGGGAGCCGGGTGACGGGCCCGCCGTGAAGATAGGCAAGCCCACCGCCGATCACCGGGATGTGCCTGACCCGCAGCGCGGCGTAGCCTGCGAGCGATCCTTCACCTTGTTCGAAGGCGAAGAACTCCGCCGCTGCGCCGACCCGGGCCGCCGCTTCCAGCGCGTAACCCGGGTCTTGAGTGTAGGTGAGATCGGCGAAGCCCCGTGCGCAACGGTCCGCCTCGGCGTGGTTGACCGCGCGCAGGCGAATGGTGCTAGAAGCGGGCGTCACCGGGGGCATTGGCTAGCGCAATCCTCCCCTCCGTCAACCTGTCGGCACGCGCGCCGGCCGTTCCGTGGGGGCTCAATGGACCGTCCTGCGCCAGCGCTCGGGCCGCCCCGCAAACGGTGGGGCGCGGCATTAGAGCGGATCGCCCGCGAGCGTCTGCTGAGCCGGCTCGACCGGCGGCGGCTGGTGATGCGCTGGGAGCCTGACGCGGTGCAGATCCCCGCGTCCGCGATCGAGCCGATCGTGGTCGAGAATTTCGCAGCGCTGCCGGTCACCCTCACGCTCGAGGCCGATCCGGCCGGCATGCCGCGTGACTGGCACCGGCACTTTTTCGACCAGGGCGCCACCTTGTGGACCGCGCTGGAAGACGGCCGCGCGCTCGGCTCGCTGTGGATGATCGGCGCGCAGCGGCTCGGCGCGTGGTACCTCCCGCTCGAGCCCAATGCGCAAGTGATCTACGGCGTGGTGACACCGAAATGGTCGCGCGGACGCGGGGTGGCGGCGCAACTGGCGCTCGCGGCGGCGCGGGCCGCGGACGGAGCGCCGGTCTATCTCGACTGCATGGCATGGAACCGCGCGGCGCATCGGGCCTTTGCCAAGGCCGGCTTCGTGGCGGTGGCGACGGTCGGGAGCCGGTGGCGCGAAGTGCGGGCGGGGCCCGATGCCTGATACCGCACCCGAGCTGTCGATCCTGCTCGTCAACTGGAACACCTGCCAGATGACGCTCGACTGCCTCGCTTCGGTGGTCGCCGAGACGCGGCGCACATCCTACGAGATCATCGTCGTCGACAACGGCTCCAGCGACGGCTCGGCCGAAGCGATCGCGCAGCGGTTTCCGCAGGTGCGCCTGATCGGAGCGGGCGAGAATCTCGGCTTTGCGCGCGCGACCAACCTGCAGGCGCAAGAGGCGCGCGGCGGCAAGCTGCTGCTGCTCAACACCGACACGGTGGTGCTGGACGGGGCGATCGATGCGCTGATGGACTTCAGCCGGCGCGAGCCGCAGGCCGGGATCTGGGGCGGGCGCACGCTGTGGGCCGACGGCTCGCTCAACCCCACATCGTGCTGGGGCGCGACCACCGGGTGGAGCTGCCTTGCGCAGGCGCTCGGCCTGTCCGCGGCCTTCCCGGAATCGCGCGTGCTCAACCCGCGCGCCTATCCCGGCTGGGCGCGCGACAGCGAGCGCGAGGTGGCGATCGTCACCGGCTGCCTGTTCCTGATCGAGCGCAGCACCTGGAACGCGCTGGGCGGGTTCGATCCGCGCTTCTTCATGTTCGGCGAGGAGGCCGAACTGTGTATCCGCGCCGCCGGGCGCGGCGCGCGGCCGATGATCACCCCGGACGCGA
>JAEWKG010000116.1 GCA_023386135.1 Pseudomonadota bacterium
GGCGATGAGCGTGACCGACGCGGTCCGCGCCGCCCGAGATGCGGGCAAGAGCTACATTACCGTCGCCAGCGAGTTTCTCTCCGCCGGTTGCGCCAAGAAGCAGGCCGCCTCTTGAGCGAAGCGCGCCGCAGCTGCACGATCGTCAACCAGCGCGGCCTCCACGCGCGCGCCAGTGCCAAGTTCGTCGGCGCGGTCGCCGCCCTGCCCCCCGGATGCGAAGTGCGGGTGACGAAGGACGGCAACGAGGCGGGCGGCGGCTCGATCCTCGGCCTGATGATGCTGGGCGCCGCCAAGGGCGATTGCGTCGAGGTGATCGTCACCGGCGCGGACGCCGATGCGGTGCTGGCTGAGATGTGCGCCCTCATCGACGACGGCTTCGGCGAGGACTGAAGTGACGCATCCCGGCCGGCGCCAGATCACCGGCTTTTCCAACCCCACCGTCAAGGCCTTGCGTGCCTTGCGCGACAAGAAGCATCGCAAGGCCTCGGGCAAGTTCCTCACCGAAGGATTGCGGCTGCTCACCGACGCGCGCGAAAGCGGCTATTTGCCCGAAACGCTGGTGATGGCCGACCGCCGCGACGACCACCCGCTGCTCGCCGAGCTCGAGACCGCGGTGCTGGCGAACGGGGGCGAGGTGATCGAAACCCCGGCCGAGATCCTGTCCAAGATCACCGGCAAGGAAAACGCGCAGGCGGTCGCCGGCGTTTTCGCCGAATTCGCCACCGATCTGGTGAGGTTGAACCGTTTGTGCGCCCCTTTGTGGCTGGTTGCACAGGCGGTGCGGGACCCGGGCAATCTCGGCACCATGCTGCGCACCTGCGATGCAGTCGGCGCCGGCGGCCTGATCCTGATCGACGATTGCGCCGATCCCTTCTCCGCCGAAGCCGTCCGCGCGAGCATGGGCGCGGTGTTCACCGTGCCGATCGCGCAGGCGCGGTGGGAGGAATTCCTGCCGTGGCTGCGCGAGGGACCGGGGCAACTGGTCGCTGCTTCCTTACGCGACGCGGTGCCCTATCGCGGCGCGCCCTATGCCGCGCCGTGCTTCATCCTCGTCGGCAACGAATCGCGCGGGCTGCCTGAGGATTACGAAGCCGCCTGCGACCTCCGCGTCACGATGCCGATGAAGGGCCGCGCCGACAGCCTCAATGCCGCGGTTGCCGCGGCGGTGCTGGCGTACGAGGTGCTGACCGAGCTCGGCTAGTCGCCGGCCACCAGGCTGGTGAAGCTCCACTTACCGTCGCGGCTGGAGGCGATCATGCGGTAGTCGAGCAGGCTGCGCAGCTTGTCGGTGGCGACGAAGCCGACCGTGCCGTCGCTGGTCTTGACCCGCTGGAACTTCGCATCTGGCTCCAGCCCGCCGACCAGCGAGACGACGTCCCACGACACTTCCTCGGCTTCCGAGGCAGTGCCCTGCGCATCCTTCCGCAGCGGCACCCGCTCGCCGGTCACCAGCATTGCGGTGCCGGGATCGGCGTCGTCGATCGGCTTGGCCGCGTACCACGGGATGGTGATGCCGCCCTGCTCGTTGACCCCGCAGCCGAGGGTCATCAGTTCGGCCAAGTCTTCCCATAGACGGTCCGGCCCCGCGAGACGCTTCTTGAGCTCTGCGGTGCCCGAGCCGCCGCCGAAGTCTAGCTTCACGTCGCGCGCGGCGAGCGCGACCAGCGCATCGGCATCGCGCGCCTTGATCGCGGCGGCGAGCCGGGTGCGGAAATCCTCCGCGCCGGGAATCGTCTTGCACTCATCCTGCGGAGCGTACTTGCCCTGCGCCAGCTTGACCGGCGTGGAGCCGTCGACCTTGTGCACCACGCTGTCGGCGGCTTCCTTTATCGCATCGGACGGCGCGTGTTCCTGGCTGCACGCCGTGAGCGCAAGGGACGAGGCGACGGCGATCGAAAGGGCAATCCGCATGCCGGCTTGGTAGCGGCCAAGTCGCGGCGCTTTCAACCTAATCTTTGGCAGCCGCCTCGCTTGCGCCATCGGTCACGTAGCGCGGCGCGGCCTCGACCAAAGGCACATCCTCGATCTCGCGCTTACCGATCTCGATGCCCTTGTCGCGCAAACGCCGGCCCGAGGTGAGCACATTGCGTTCGAAGCTGCCGACGAAGTCGTTGTATTTGCGCACCGCTCGGTCGAGCCCCGCGCCGACGCCCTTCATGTGCTCGGCCGCGGTCGCCAGCCGGTCGTAGAGTTCGGTCCCCGCCTTGCCGATCTCAACCGCCTCGCGCGCGATCGTGTCCTGCCGCCAGACCTGCGCGACGGTGCGCGCGATCGCTACGAGGTTGGTGGGAGTCGCCAGCAGCACCTTGTTGCGGAACGCGAAGTCCCACAGCTCCGGATCATGCTCCAGCGCAGCGGCGACAAAGTGCTCGCCCGGCACGAACATCACGACGTAATCGGGCGCTTCGTCGAACTGACTCTGGTAGCTCTTTGCGCCGAGCGTCTGCACGTGCCCACGCATCGATTTCGCGTGCAGGTCGAGATGCCGCCGTCGCTCATCCTCGTCATCGGCCTCGAACGCCGCCTGGTAGGCATTGAGAGAGACCTTGGCGTCGATCACCAGCTTCTTCTGCCCCGGCACGCGGACGATCGCGTCGGGCCGCAAACGGCCCTCGTCGGTGTCCATCGAGTGCTCGAGTTCGAAGTCGGTGTGCTCGGACAGGCCGCACTGCTCGAGCACGTTCTGCAGCGCCCGCTCGCCCCATCGGCCCCGCGGCCGGGGGGGGGGGGGGGGGGG
>JAEWKG010000129.1 GCA_023386135.1 Pseudomonadota bacterium
GTGCGGGGGTATCATCGATATAGAGCGGCAGCTCGGCGAGACGCTGGCTGGCGAACGAAAGCTTCTGGAACTCGTCGCGGCTGAGCTTGCCCATGCGCAGCGCCTCGCTGGAAATCTCGGCCTGCTCGGCAAGGATACGCGTTGCGAGCTGGTCCGCGCTCATTTCGAGGCTGAACAGCGCGACGCCGCCGCCGACCGACTCCTTGTCCGGAATCCCGTCGCGCCGGTCGCGCAAGAGCCTTTCGGCGCAGTTGAACGCGATGTTGGTCGCGAGCGACGACTTGCCCATGCCGGGTCGCCCGGCGAGGATGATGAGGTCGGAATTGTGCAGGCCGCCGACCTTGTCGTTGACCGAGGCGAAGCCGGTGGTCTTGCCCGAGACGTGGCCGCCCGAACTGATCGCCTTTTCAATCATGCCCAGCGCCTTCTTCGTCGCCGTGCCGAAGCTGGCCGCCTCGGTCGCGCTCGCGGCGCCTTCGGCAACATCGAACAGGGCCGCTTCAGCCGCTTCGATCTGCGCCATCGGCGCCACGCTTTCGCTGGTATCGAGCGCGCCTTCGACGAGGTTGCGCCCCACCGACACCAGCTCGCGCAGCAGGGCGAGATCGTAGATCTGCTCCGCGAGTTCGCGCGGGGCGAGCAGGCCCTGACCGTCTGCGGTGAGGCGGGCGAGATAGGTGATTCCGCCCAGTTCCTTGAGCGCCTCGTCGGCTTCGAAGTAGGGCTTCAGGGTCACCGGGGTGACCACCGCGTTGCGGTCCAGCAACGTGAGCACGCGCTCGTACACGCGCTGGTGCACGGGCTCGAAGAAATGCTGCGGTCGCAGCGGGGTCGGCAGCTCCTCCAGCACGCGGTTGTCGATCAGCACCGCACCGAGGAAGGCCGCCTCTGCCTCGATATTGGCGGGGAGCGCGCGGACGGCAGGCGAATCGCTGGCGGGCGCGGGGCGCGCGAGAAGGTCGGTCTGGGCCATGCGCGCTTCATGGTCGAAGCAGCGCGAACGCGAAAGCCGCTTCACGGAACGAAGCGAGCATAGGCCTGTGGAAACCGGAAAACGGGCCGAAGCCCTTGCCGCATCCCCTTCGCATCTGCGAAAGCATCATCCGCATGGCCGACTACAGGATCGCCAAGATCGCGCTCGACGAGGATACCATCCTCTGGCGCAACGCCGACGTCGAGCAGGAACGGCGGGTGGCGATCTATGACCTGATCGAAGAGAACACCTTCAAGCCGCATCGCGCGGTCGAGGCGGGTCATCATGGCCCCTACGAACTGACGCTGGCGGTGCACGAGGGGCGGCTGGTGCTCGGCATTCGCCAGAGCGGGATCGAGGAGCCGGTCGAGACGCTGATCCTCGGGCTCGCGCGGTTCCGCCGTCCGATCCGCGATTATTTCGCGATCTGCGACAGCTATTACCAGGCGATCCGCAAGGCGACCCCGGCCGAGATCGAGACGATCGACATGGCCCGGCGCGCGATCCACAACGATGCCGCGGACCTGCTGCTCGAGCGGCTCGACGGCAAAGTCGAAACCGATCATCTCACCGCACGGCGCTTGTTCACCCTCATCTGCGTGCTCCATATCCGCGGCTGACAGGGAAACGGGCGGGCGCGATTCGTGGCAGGTAAGAAGAAACGCGGCATCGGCTGGCGCACGCGTGCGCTCGGCGCGGCGCTGCTGGTGTTATTGTTGGTGGTGGGCTGGGGCTGGTGGCGGCTGCAGCACTGGACGCCCGATGCGGCGAAATATCCCGACCAGGGCGCGGAGATCGGTGCCGCCGACGGCGCGGTGCGCTTCGACACGTTGAAGGCGCTGGGGGCGCGCTTCGTCTATCTCGACGCCAGCGATGGGACCCGGGCCCACGATTCCAGCTTCGCCGCCAACCTCGCCGCTGCGCGCGAGGCCGGGCTCAAGGTCGGCGCGGTGCACCGTTTCGATCCCTGCGCGATGGCGGACGGGCAGTCGGCGAACTTCGTAGTCGAGGTGCCGCGCGGGCGCGACCTGTTACCGCCCGCGATCGCTCTCGACCGGACTGCCGACGATTGCCACGTCGGCGAAGCTGCGGTCGAGAGCGAGCTGATGACGCTGATCAACCAGATCGAGGCGCACGCCGGGCGCCCGGTGATCCTGCAGGTGTCGAAGGCGTTCGAGAGCCGCTACGGCCTCGCCAGCCGGATCGAGCGTAATTTGTGGGTCGTCGGCACCTTCCGCCGTCCGACCTACGCGGGGCGGCCATGGCTGATGTGGACCGCCAACCGCTCGCTTTCGACCGAGGCCGCGGACGCGCCGATCCGCTGGGTGGTGGTGCGGCCCTGACCTTGCGCTCATGCCGAGCGTCTATGCCCGGCAGGCAAACGGGCTTCGACAACGGGCGCGCGAGCGGGCTAGGGATGGGGCATGAATGACGAGCACCTGATCGCTGCCGCGCGCAAAGCCGCCGCGCAATCCTACTCTCCCTATTCCAGTTTCCCCGTCGGCGCGGCGCTGCTGTTCGCCGACGGTAGCGTGGTGACCGGCACCAACATCGAGAACGCGAGCTACGGCCTCGGCCTGTGCGCGGAGACGGTCGCGGTGAGCAAGGCGATGGCGGACGGGGTGCGCGGCGGGCTCGTGAAGGTCGCGGTGACCGGGCCGGGCGAAGAGCCGATCACCCCATGCGGGCGGTGCCGGCAGGTGCTCAACGAACTGGCCTCGCTCGGCGGCACCGATCCAGAGATCCTGTGCGTCGGCCCTAGGGAGACGCACCGCGTGACCCTAAGCGCGCTGCTCCCTCGCGCCTTCGGCCCGGCGAGCCTGACGTGATCGATCGCCGGGGCGCGATCGGCGGGCTTGGCGCGCTCGCGGCGGCGGGGCTGGCGGCGAAGGCGGACGCGCGACCGCGGGTGAAGCCGCCGTTTCTCAACCCTGGCGACACGGTCGGCGTGGTCGCACCCGCCAGCGCGGTCGGTTCGGACGACGGGCTCGATCGTGCGGAGTGGTGGCTCAAGGGCATGGGCCTCGTGCCCAAGTTCGGGCCGCACGCGGGCGGCAGTTACGGATACCTCGCCGGCACCGACGAGGACCGCGCCGCCGACATCAACGCGATGTATCACGACCCAGAGGTCAAGGCGGTGTTCGCGGTGCGCGGCGGCTGGGGCGGCGCGCGCATCTTGCCGCTGCTCGACTGGGACGCGATCCGCGCGAACCCGAAGCTGTTCATCGGCTTCAGCGACGTGACCGCGATCCACCTCTCGTTCGCTGCGCGCGCGGGCTACGCCACCATCCACGGCGGCAACGCCACCAGCAGTTGGCCGAAGGAGGAGTGGGAGAGCCTGTGGCGCCTCGCCTTCGCGGGCGAGCGGGTGACCCTGGGCGGCGCGGAGCTTGAGTCGGCGGTCGGCCGTCCCGCGCGCACGATCCGCGGCGGCAAGGCGCGGGGGCGGCTGCTCGGCGGCAACCTCACCATCATCTCGACCCTGATGGGGACCGGCTGGCTGCCCGACCTCAGGGGCGCGGTGCTGTTCACCGAGGACGTCAACGAGGCCGAGTACCGCATCGACCGCATGTTCGCGCAGCTCAAGCTCGCGGGCGTGCTCGACGGCCTCGCGGGCATCGTGTTCGGCCAGTGCACCGAGTGCGCCACCACCGAGCCGGACTATCGCGGCTTCACTGTCGACCAGGTGATCGATCAGTACCTCACCCCGCTCGGCATTCCGGCGTTCACCGGCGCCGACATCGGCCACATACGCAACCAGCTCTGCCTGCCCTCAGGCGCGCCGGTCGAGATCGACGGTGACGCGCGCACGTTGCGGCTGCTGGAACCGATCGTCGGCTAAGCGCCCTTCGCGGCGTCCTCAAACACCTTCCGCTGCGCCGCGAAAGCGCGCTGAAACGCAGGCCGCGCGCGGGCGCGGTCGCAATAGGCGACGAGGTTCGGGAATTCGTCGATCAATTGGCCCTCGAGCCGCAACAGCACCTCGACCATCATCAGGTCGCCGGCGCTGAAATCGCCGTCGAGCCATTCGGCATCGCCCAGCCGCGCCGACAGGTCGGCCAGTCGGGTGCGCAGCCGCTCATCGATGTCCTTGCGCCGCTCGGCGCCCCACGGCTTGTCGCTCTCGAAGTACTCGTTGACCTCGTGGTCGACGACCGGCTGCTCGATCGTTCCGACCGCGGCGAACATCCACGTGATCGCCCGCGCCCGTGCATCGGGATCGTCGGGCAGCAGCATGCCGGGGTGCATCTCCGCGATGTGCAGCACGATCGCGCCCGATTCGAACAGGACGAGATCGCCCTCTTCGTAAGTCGGGATCTGCCCGAACGGCTGCAGCGCCTTGTGCGCCGGCTTCTTGAAATCTTTCCACGGCACCAGCCGGACTTCGTAGTCCTGCCCCGCCTCCTCCAGCGCCCACCGCACCCGCATGTCGCGCGCCAGGCCCTGGCCCTTGTCGGGCGAGACGGCGAACGCGGTAATGGTGGGCTTCACGGTCAGTCCTTCGCAGTCTCCAGCCACTCGAGCAGGCTGGCGAGGCAGTCGCGGGCGAGGAGCTTGCAGCGCTCCGGGCTCCACCCTTGCGCGGAGTCCGGGAGGTCGTCGTTGTCCTTGAATGGCATCTCCAGCGTCATCGCGCAGGCACCGAAGCGCTCGGCGAGCTGGTTTGTGCTCATCGACAGGTTGGCGGTGCCCGGCGCCGACTTGGCGTAGCCCTTGGCGGTCTGAAAGTCGGGCGTGCGGCGGGCGAGGATCTGCTCGAAGCGGTAGAACTTCGCGCCCAGCTCGTCGGTCCAGCTCGGAATGCCTTCGTAGCCGGCGAGGAAGTTGGCGGCGATCGCCTCGTCGCCGTGGACGTCCATCGCGAAATCGACCCCGGTTACGTCCATCGCGTTGCGGATCGCGAGCACCTCGGGGGACTTCTCCGGCGTCGGCTCATGCCATTCGCGGTTGAGATTGGTGCCGACCGCATTGGTGCGCAGGTGGCCGCGGCGGCTGCCGTCGGGATTGCAGTTGGGCACTACATGGAAGCTGCAAAGCTGGCGCAACCGGCGTGCAAGCGGGTCTGCGGGATCGGTCAGGCACTCGAGCGCGCCTTCCATCCACCATTCGGCCATCGATTCGCCCGGATGCTGGCGGGCGTAGAGCCACACCTGCGTCTCGCCGTCGCCCATCTCGAGGCAATCGATCGCCTGCCCGTCGAGCGTCGTGCCGAGCGTGCGGCAGGAAACGCCTTCGCTTGCCGCAGCCTCGGCGACGAGGTCGTGGTGCCGCTCCATCGAATAGGGCGCGAAGTAGGCGAACCAGGCGATGTCGCTCGCCGGCCTGTAGGTGATGGTCAGCGTGCCGCCATCGGCGTCCTTGTCGTAAGTCGTGTCGGCGCGGCCCCAGTAGTCGCGGTCTTCGCTGACGCAGGCGCGGTAACCGGGCCAGCCTTCGGGATAGGCCGAGGTGGCGAGGTCGACGATCTTGAGCGTCAGCTCGCGTCCCTTCGCGCCGACGACGCGAAAGTGGAACCACTGGCGGAACTCGCTCATGTGGTCGCGCGGAATGGCGAGGCGCGCGGTGGCGCCGTCGACACTCAGGACTTCGATGTTACCGCTGTCGAATTGCGCGTCGATGCGGATGGCGGCGGAACTGGTTTCGGGTGCAATCATCGCGCCCCGGTAGTCGCTCCCGACACGCCTGGGAAGCCGGAGAACAGCCCGTCCGCCATTTCACCCGCAAGTCGCGCGGCTTCGGCATTCTTCGAGCCGTTCTTGGGCGCAGCTTCGGCGCGGCCTTCCCACAAATGCGCGCCCGCGCCGTCGACGATGGTCACGCCCAATGTGCTGTCGAGCACCTCGCCCGCGTGCTTGCCGCCGAACGAGAAGCCGATGCCGAGGCCCAGATCGATCCCGCTGCGCCGCCCGTACCAGCCGCCGCCCGAACCGGCGCCGACGCCCACGCTGACGCCCGAGCCCGACCGCGCGGCGGCGCTCTTCACGACTTCCTGGTCGAGCGTGACAACCGCTGACCGCGGCGCATCGGCAACCACCGTGAACCCCTGCCGCGTCAGAGCGGCGGCGACCGCGTCGAGCCAGACCTGCGACTGCAGCGAATTCGCATCGAGCCCCGCGCCCGCCCGCCCCGCGAACGGGCCGGGCGCGGCGGCGGCGGCCCTTTCGGCGGTGTGGAAGCGGGTGCCCTCGAC
>JAEWKG010000090.1 GCA_023386135.1 Pseudomonadota bacterium
GCCGCGATCCTCGCATGATCCCCCGATCGCAGCACTTCGGGGATCGTGCGCCCTTCCCATTCGAATGGTCGGGTGTACTGCGGATATTCGAGCAGCCCTTCCTCGAAGGACTCCTCGGTACCGCTAAGCGGCGCGCCCATTACGCCGGGAAGCAGGCGAATGCAAGCGTCGAGCAATGCCAGTGCAGCGGGCTCGCCACCCGACAGCACGAGGTCTGCAAGGCTTACCTGTTCGATCTCCGGACGCGCATCGAACAGCCGTTCGTCGAACCCTTCGAACCGGCCGCATAGAATGGTCACGCCCCGCCCCGCGGCGAGTTGGCGGATGCGGTCCTGCGCAATCGGCTTGCCGCGCGGTGTCATCGCCAGGATCGGCCGGTCGCCCGCAACGCTATCCAACGCCGCGGCCAGCACGTCGGCCTTGAGCACCATGCCCGCGCCGCCGCCCGCGGGGGTGTCATCAACGGTGCGGTGTTTGTCGCGCGCAAAGTCGCGGATCTGGACCGTCTCGAGCGTCCAATCGCTCCGCTCCAGCGCGCGCCCGGCGAGCGAAATGCCGAGCGGCCCGGGAAACATCTCGGGATAGAGCGTTAAGACGGTAGCGGCGAAGGTCATGAGCCTCGCCATGCGCAAGACGGGAGGGCAAGGCAACAGTGACCGACGAGGCGGCGCCCGACGACTGCATCATCATCGGCGCCGGACCTGCCGGGCTGACGGCGGCGATCTACCTCGCCCGCTACCACCTCTCCATCCGCCTGTTCGATAGCGGCACCAGCCGCGCGGCGTGGATTCCCTGCACGCATAACCACGCCGGTTACCCGGACGGGATCGAGGGCAAGGAACTGCTCCGACGGATGCGCGAACAGGCGCGCAAGTATGGCGCGATCCGCGAAGATAAGCAGGTCATGCACCTCGCAAAACTCGAGCACCAGTTTGTCGTCGGCACTGACAGCGGGACTTATCGGGCGCGGTCGGTGCTACTCGCGACGGGGGTCGTAAATCGCCGGCCCGACGCGCTTGCGGACGAAGTGCACGACGAGGCGCTCGCCCGGGGGCTGCTGCGCTATTGCCCGGTATGCGACGGCTACGAAGTGACCGACAAGCGCATCGCGGTGATCGGATCGGGCAAGCACGGGACGGCCGAAGCCCTGTTCCTGCGCGGTTTCACCCGCGACATCACGCTGGTGTGCCCGCAGGGCGAGCACGATCTCGACGAAGGGTGCGAGGGCCAACTCTCCGAAGCCGGCATCGTGGTGGAGGACGGCCCTACTGACGGTTACGCGATCGAGGGCGACAGGCTGGCGTTCGATACCGCCGACAAACGGCTGTCATTCGACAGCGTCTATCCCGCACTCGGCAGCCACGTTCGCTCCGAGCTGATAGGCGAGATCGGCGCGCGCACCACCGAGGACGGCTGTGTGATCACCGACGACCACTACGAAACCTCGATCCCCGGCCTGTTCGCGGCGGGCGACGTGGTGAAGGGGCTCGACCAGATCAGCAACGCAATGGGCCAGGCGGGCGTCGCGGCGACGACGATCCGCAATCACCTCGCCCGCGAAAAGCCGATCCGGCGCTAACCCTTCTTTTCGGCTTTGCGTTTCTTCATCGTGTCGTGGAAGCGGTCGGCCCAGCCAGGTTTGACCAGCTGCTCGGCGCGGACCATGCGCAGTTCGCCGTCCGCCACGTCGCGGCTGACCGCGCTGCCCGCGGCGACGATCGCATCTGCGCCGATCCGCACCGGCGCGATGAGCGCGCTGTTGGAGCCGATGAAAGCGCGCGGTCCGATGACGGTCTTGTACTTGAAGTAGCCATCGTAATTGCAGGTGATCGTGCCCGCGCCGATGTTGGCGCCGGCGCCGATCTCGGCGTCGCCGAGGTACGTCAGGTGGTTGGCCTTGGCGCCCTCGCCCAAGACCGCCTTCTTCATCTCGACGAAGTTGCCGACCTTGGACTTCGCTTCCATCACCGCGCCCGGCCGCAGCCGGGCGAAGGGGCCGACTTCGCACGCCGTGCCGACGGTCGCGCCTTCGAGGTGGGAGAACGCCTTGATGGTCGCGCCATCCGCGATTGAAACGCCCGGCCCGAAAATCACGTTAGGCTCCACCGTGACGTCGCGGCCGAGTGCCGTGTCCCAGCTGAAGAATACCGTCTCTGGCGCGCGCAGCGAGGCGCCGTTGGCCATCGCTTCCTCACGCTTGAAGTCCTGCCACTGTGCTTCGGCCGCTGCGAGTTCGCCGCGCGAATTGATGCCGGCGACTTCGTTCGGATCGTCGGTCACCACCACCGCGCTCTTGCGGCCATCGGCGCGCGCGACGTTCACGACATCGACCAGGTAATATTCGCCCGCCGCATTGTCGTTGCCGACTCGGCCGAGCAGCGCGAACAGGTCCTCGCCCCGAGCCGCCATCAAACCGGAATTGCAGAGGCGGCATGCCCGCTCGGCCTCGTTGGCGTCCTTGTGCTCGACCATCTTCTCGATCGTGCCGTCGGCGCTGGCGATCACCCGGCCGTACTGCAGCGTGTCGTCGGGCTCGAACCCTAGCACCACCACCGCCGGCGCGTCGTCCGCGTGCAAGCGGTCGAGCATGATGCGCATCGTCTCGGTGCGCACGAACGGGACGTCACCGTAGAGGATCAGCACGTCGCCCGCGAACCCGATGAGGCTGGCCTCAGCCTGCTGGACGGCATGGCCGGTGCCGAGCTGCGGCTCCTGCAAGGCGGTGGTGGCGCGGCCCGCAACGGCGCTTTCGATCTGCTCGCGCCCGCTGCCGACGACCACCACGGTATGGCTCGGCCCAAGTGCATCGACGCTGGCCATGAGATGGTGCAGCATCGGCCGGCCGCCGATCGGATGGAGCACCTTATGAAGGTCGCTCTTCATACGGGTGCCCTTGCCCGCGGCGAGGATGACGGCGGCGAAATCTCTCATTGGGGCGCCAATGGCACCAATTGGTTGCGGTTGGAAGAATGGAGGGTATCGCCGCTGCCGATGGCCGATTTTCCCTTCGACATCGTCGGGTTCGATCTCGACGGCACGCTCCTCGAAACCCACCGCGACCTCGGCGCCGCGGTCAACCATGCGCTGGTCGTCGGCGGGCAGGAGCCGGTCCCGATCGACAGCATCGAGGACCTCATCGGCGGCGGCGCCAAGATGATGCTCAAGCGGGTGACGGACAGCCGCGGCGGGCTGCCCGACGGCGAGTTTCGCGTGCTCTACAAAGCACTGCTGGCGTTCTACGCGGAGAACAACTGCGTCCACACACGGCCTTATCCGGGTGTCAATGAAGCGCTCGATCGGCTCGCCGAACAGGGTGTTCGGCTGGCGCTGATCACCAACAAGTTCGAAAGTTTTGCCCGCGCGATCCTCGACAAGCTCGACCTCGCGCAAAAGTTCGAGACGATCCTCGGCGGCGACACCCTGGGCAAGGGCCGGTCGAAGCCCGCGCCCGATCCGCTGATCGAAGCCCGCGCGCGGCTTGGCGGCGGGCGCTTCGCCTATATCGGCGACAGCAGCTACGACGTGCTTTCTGCGCGCGCGGCTGGCGTACCGGTGGTTGTCGCCGGCTTTGGCTACTGCGACAAGCCGCCGCTCGAACTCGGGGGCGACGCCGTGATCATGTCATACGACGAGCTGATACCGGCGCTGGAAAGCATCTGACCCGGTTGCATCGCGCCGCGGTTGGTGCCAACGCCGCCACCTGCTTTACGGGCGCGTAAACCTCGCGCCGCCACTTTGGAGGAATACGCCATGACCATTTCGTTCAAGGACAAGGTCGCCATCGTCACCGGCGCCGGCGGGGGCCTCGGCCGCGCTTACGCGCTCGAGCTGGCGAAGCGCGGCGCGAAGGTGGTGGTCAACGACCTCGGCGGCTCGCGCGACGGCACCGGCCATTCGGACATGGCGCTGCAGGTGGTCGAGGAAATCGAGCGCGCCGGCGGCGAGGCGATCTCCAACGGCGCCTCGGTCACCGAATACGAGCAGATGGAGAAGATGGTCGCCGACGCCAAGCAGAAGTGGGGCGGCGTGCACATCCTGATCAACAACGCCGGCGTGCTG